>SVKH01000008.1 GCA_015068545.1 Oscillospiraceae bacterium | reverse complement strand
GATACAAATCCACAGTGCTTGTCTTTATTATATCGCAGGTAGCTACTCCTGCGAATATAACAAATTTTAGGAAAGGAGAAATAATTAAAAACCACCCCTTTCGAGATGGTTTTAATTATACGTGATACCATGAAATCTATATGGAACGATGATGGTAGAAAATTCCAAGCAGAATCACTAGATGGTGACATTAAAACGGATGTGCTGGTTATTGGCGGTGGTTTGTGCGGTATTTTGTGTGCGTATATGTTAAAGGAGTCAGGGATTGATTGTGTTCTGGTTGAGGCAGACAAAATATGCGGAGGAATTACAAACGATACAACGGCAAAAATCACATTTCAGCATGGTCTTATATACCATAATATAATAAAAAAGTACGGACTTGAAAAAGCGCAACACTACTATATTAGTCAAAAAAACGCTTTTGAAAAACTAACTGAGCTTGCTTCCCAATTTGAAGATGATTTAATGCGTTGTAATTCATATGTTTATTCTATGCAGGATAGAGGCGTAATCGAAAAAGAGGTTGAGGCTTTAAATAAAGTTGGTTGTAGAGCAGAGTTTTGTACAGATACGGAGTTGCCATTTCAGGTTTCTGGTGCAGTAAAGGTGGAGAATCAGGCAAAGTTTCATCCGCTGAAATTTGCCTATGCTGTTGCAAAGGATTTGAAAATATACGAAAACACTAAGGTTGTTGAATTAGCACCGCATACAGCAATTACAAACAGAGGAAAAATTAAAGCGAAAAAAATAATTATTGCTACGCATTTTCCGCTAATCAATAAGCATGGTGGATATTTTCTGAAAATGTATCAGCATAGGTCCTACGTTATTGCGCTTAAAAATGCAGCGAATGTAAAGGATATGTATGTTGATGAGAGGATGGAAGGACTGTCTTTCAGAAGCTACGATGATTTGATGCTGCTGGGCGGCGGAAGTCATCGCACGGGAGGCACAGGAGGAAACTGGGCAGAGCTGGAAAGCTTTTCTAAAAGGTACTATCCAAATGCAGAGACGGTTGCAAAATGGGCGACTCAGGACTGTATGACATTGGATTCTGTCCCGTATATAGGTCAGTATTCTAAATCCACACCGGATTTGTATGTAGCAACAGGGTTTAATAAGTGGGGGATGACCTCGTCAATGGTTTCGGCTATGATATTGACCGATTTGCTGAGCGGAAGAAAAAACGAATATGCTCATATCTATTCACCGTCAAGAAGCATATGGCATCCTCAACTGGCTATAAACATATTTGAATCTGCAAAAGGATTGCTAAAACCAACGGCTCCAAGATGCCCTCATATGGGGTGTGCGTTAAAATATAACAGGCAGGAGCATTCTTGGGACTGTCCCTGCCATGGATCGAGATTTGATGAAAATGGGAAATTGATAAATAACCCTGCCACAGATGATATGAAAAGATAGCGGTAGGATGTAATTTAACTTACTTGTTTTATATAGTATCTATAACACTGTTTTTTTGTCGGAATTAAGTGTTTATCAAGGAATAATAATTAAAAATGCACCTGATTCAGTGTGGATCAGGTGCTATTCTTTTTCGAATTTGATAATATCGCTAACTTCACAATCTAACGCATAGCAGAGAGCATCAAGAGTTTTGGTACTGATTGCTTCACCTTTTTTTATCCTGTGAAGAGTATTTGCAGAAAAGCCTTGTTTAAAAATTAAATAGTATTCTGTAATTCCTTTTTTGAACAATGTTTTATAAAAAGGTTTATAACTAATCATTCTTATCACCAATATAATTTTATCATACTTAAAGTATTGACAATACTCAATATATTGAGTATAATTTATATTGTAGTTTAATATCAAATATTTATACAAAGGAGATCAACTATGAGTAAATTAGTCAAATGTAAAGTATGTGGAAGTGAGATTGCAAGCTCTGCAAAAGCTTGTCCTTCATGTGGTGCAAAAAACAAAAAGCCATTTTATAAAAAATGGTGGGTTTGGGCTATTTTGGCAGCTGTTGTAATTGCAATGTCAACATCAGAAAATACAAATAACAATGTTATAGACAACACAAACAATAATGTTGTAGAAAACACAAATGACAATGTTGCAGAAAGCAATGCAGAGAATACTCCGGTTGTAGAAGAAAATTCACCAAAAATTTCAATGAATGAATTTGAGGCATTACAAACCGGAATGACATATGAGGAAGTAGTTGCTATTATTGGTGGAGAAGGTGAATTAAGCTCTCAGGTGGATATTGCAGGGTACGACACCAAGATGTATATGTGGGATGGAGAAGGCTCTATTGGCGCTAATGCAAATCTTACTTTCCAAAATGATTCACTTACGAGTAAAGCTCAGTTTGGATTGAAATAATCTAGCCAAATAAAAACAGTCAAATGATATAAAGAAATAGATATTCCATAATGGATACTGGAGCAAGAGTATACGCCCTTGCTCTTTTTTATGTAACTGGTGGTTCTTTTGGTAAGTTGCAAAGTTTTTTGTGTTTCACTTTACCACTTGCGAAATCACATTGGCGATAGCTTTTGCGCCGGCAATAGCTTCCTCCAGAGTGTTGCCGTTAGCGCCAACCTCTACTATCAGTGAGCCGGAGGTTAGCTGTTGATTGAATCGTTCACGTCTTAAATCTATTGGACGCATCAGACCGGGATATGTGTTTGCGGCTGTGTTTTGAATTTGTGTGGCAAAGGCAAGATTTTTCTTCCATCCGTCGTGCTTTAGATTTGAGTTGGTGCCAACCACCAGCATAATCTGCGCACAAGCCTCTCCGTTTACATCGCATATAAGCTTCACTTTTGTGCCATCGGTGCGAGTTATGCCATCACGGTGAACGTCCAGTACAATATTTATGGACCCATCTCTTTTTATGTTATTTTGTATAGTTGCAGCGGCTCTTTGATATGCGCTGTTATAAGATGGATAATCGTGGACGGTAGTGTCGTGGGAAACGGAAATACCGTTATTCTTAAATACCTCTGCCATTGCTTTACCCACAGCAATCATATTACGGTTCTCATCCAAATTTCTGTCGGGAGCATCCTTCGCATACTGCATCTGGGCAAAGCTTTCGGTTGTGTGAGTGTGCATTATGAGAATATTGGCTTTTCCTTTAAAATCAAGGTCGGACTTTAAATAGTCGTTAAGGTTTATAGGATAGTCTGTGGCATTTTTTATGTCAAGTCCACGGTCTACCTTAACTATTTCCGAGGTGATTAGCGGAGGCTCAGGCGACGGGATAGCTGATGGAGTTGGCGTTGGACTAGGCGTAGGTGCCGGTGTAGGCTGGGGCGGCTCGTCAAGTTTAAAAATATGCTTTAGCAGTCTTTTCCCAAGCTTGTCTTTTGCGGGCTTTTCCGTTTCCTGCGGCATAAGCTGACGGTTTATAATATTCTCGTATGCGGAAAACACCGCAAGACTGTCCTCTTTAGATACCAGTGAGAGAGACAGTACGCACAGCGCTATAACGAAAACGGTAGCAAAAAAGGTGAGGATTTTACCTTTTGTTATCACAATCATCTTTGTTCCTCTCCTCAATTTCTCCAACTCCCTTTGGTGTATTTATATATAAATATTTCGTTTACGGAAAATTATTCCGAAAAAATTAAAAAAAGACTTGATTTTTATAAAAAAGGGTGTTATAATATCCAAGTTAAATTATGGATGGTCCTCTGCCTTGGTCGGCACGAACGTCTGAAATATAAAAGGAGGGCAAAAATGATGAACGCAAACGAAATCATTAGTGCTATTACAAAAGACCAAATCAGAAACGACTTACCTGAACTTGTAGTTGGTAACAACGTAAAAGTATACCAAAAGGTAGTAGAAGGTAACCGTACAAGAACTCAGATGTTTGAAGGAACAATCATCAAAAAGCAAGGAAGCGGTATTGGCGCTACTTTCACAGTAAGAAGACTTTCTTACGGTGTTGGTGTAGAAAAGACATGGCCTGTAAATTCACCTATCATCGAGAGAATCGAGGTATCCAGAAAGGGCCGTGTAAGAAGAGCAAGATTGTTCTATCTTCGAGACAGAGTTGGTAAAGCTGCTAAGGTTAAGGAAAGAATCTAACCTTATAACGCGAAATGTAAGTTTAAGGGGGCATATTTATGTCCCTTTTTGCTTTTTATGGTTGATTTTATTTAAAAATGTGATATACTGTATAGTAGAAAAATTTAAGAAGGTGTAATTATGACAGAAAATAACGAAAACATTATCAGCGAAAATGTGGAAACAGGAGTAAAGGAAAAGGAGAGCTCCTTTAACCTTTTAAAGGAGGTTTGGGAGTGGATATATACAATTGCAATTGCTCTTGCCATAGCATTTTTGATAAAGACATATCTCTTTGATATCGTCCGTGTGGATGGCCCATCCATGAACCCGACGCTTACTCATAACGACAGACTCATTATAACAAAGCTGGGTTACGAGCCGGACTACGGTGATATTGTCATCCTTGATTCTACATACAAGGACAGGCAGGAATATTACCATAACTACTCGGGCGGCGATGCAAATATGTTTGAAAAGGCAAAGCTATACATGGGTATGCCAACATCGCTAAAGCGTCGTTATTATGTAAAGCGAGTAATTGCTATGGAAGGCGATACAATAGACATAGTAAACGGTGATGTAATTCTAAACGGAGAAGTGCTTGAGGAGGATTACTTTGACGGCAAAACCGCCATTACCGATATGAGTGTAAGATACCCTGTAACCGTAAGTGAAGGTCATGTTTTTGTAATGGGTGATAACCGTTCAAACAGTAAGGACTCACGTTCATCAAGTCTTGGAGAAGTGCCTGTGGAAGCTCTTCTTGGCAAAGCCCAGATCAGAGTATGGCCGTTTAGTGCTATAAAGACCTTCTGATGGTAGGGATGTTAAAATTGCCCAGACCACTTTGTTATCAATAATACACACCCTCGGCGTACAAGTGTACGCCGTCGGGTGACCCATGCGGTGTGTATTATCGATTCTGAACAATTTTTCCAATCCCCGGAGCTTATTGGGAATGTGTTGCCATTAGTGGAATGATGACTGATTACATTTGAAGCGTACATTATGTGTTCTAAACAGTTTTCGGTTTATCGGAGAAAATAGTAATATAAACAAGAATTTACATATTGTTCCTGTGGGATGTGAAAATTTCATGGGATTTTATTTTTTTCTTTACCAAAATAGGGCAGAATAAAAAGGAAAAATGGTTTGATAAAATTTTTAAAGAGGTGACAAAATGCAGAATCTACAATGGTATCCCGGACATATGGCGAAAACCCGCCGTATGATAGAGGAAAATATTAAGAACATTGACGTTGTTGTGGAAATACTGGATGCCAGAGTGCCATATTCCGGCAGAAATCCTAATTTTGACGATATGATAGGTCACAAACCGCGCCTTGTAGTTATGAATAAGTATGACCTTGCAGATTCCGCAGTGACGGATAAATGGATTAACTGGTACAATCGTCATGGTATAAAGGTTATCCCAATAAGCTGTGCAACAGGTATGGGAATAAACAAAATTGCTCCCGTGGCAAAAGAGCTTGTACGTGAAAAGCTTGACAAAGCAAAGGAAAAGGGCATGAATATAAATGTAAAAATCATGATGGTAGGTATACCTAACGTGGGAAAATCCACCCTTATCAACAAGCTTTGCGGAAAGTCAAAGGCAAAAACAGGAGATAAGCCCGGCGTAACCAGAGAAAAACAGTGGATTCGCCTTATGGACGGACTGGAGCTTTTGGATACTCCCGGTATCCTTCCGCCAAAATTCGATGATCAGCGAGTGGCAGTTAATCTGGCATACACCGGTGCTATCAGGGACGAAATAATGGAAATTGAGCTTTTGTGTCATTCCCTTTTGGACTATATGCGTGACAACTATAAGGATGAACTGTGCGCCCGTTACAAGCTGGACAGCATAGAAGGTCTGGAAGGTTACGAAATATTGGAAAAAATCGGCAGAAAAAGAGGCTGTGTCATATCAGGCGGTGAAATTGATACCGAAAGAGCTGCGAATATCCTGATAGACGAGCTTAGAGGTTGCAAAATCTGTCCGGTTACCCTTGAAAAGCCGGAGGATTTTGAACAATGAAGAAAAATCATACGAGAGTGATATTCTACGGACTGCTTGTTTTATTGGTAATGTTCATATTTCTTGCGGAAAGAATGGGCATAAAGGAGCAGAAGCTAAGCTCCTATAACTTTGATACCATGTGCGATATCACCGCATACACAAGATGGTACAAGCCACTTGAAAATGCGGAAAGCATTATAAAAAAATATGACGATATGTGGTCGCCGGATAGGGAAGACAGCGAGCTTTATAAAATCAATAATAATTTAAGCCAAGACCTTTCGCCGGAAACTCGCCGGATAATAGAAATAGCGGAGTCGTTTAAAAGGGAGGATCTTTTTAACATTTATGTAGACTCACTTGTAAAGGCATGGGATATTAAAAATAATACAGGAACGATTCCTGATGTAGAAGCAGCGCTGGGTGACATGAAAGCCAAAAAGGGTATAAACCTAGGCGGTATTGCAAAGGGATATGTAACAGACAAAATTGCAGACTCCCTAAGGGAAGACGGTGTGGATTCAGCGTTGATAAGCCTTGGTGGGAATGTGTATGCTATGGGCAAAAAGCCAACGGGTGAAAGCTGGCGGATAGGCATAGCCGATCCAAAGGATCCTGACAAAATTATTGGGAGCATAAGAGCAGAAAATCTTTCGGTGGTGACATCGGGAGACTATCAGCGCTACTTTGAGCTTGACGGCAAAAAATACCATCACATTTTCGATCCAAGGACGGGGTTTCCGGCAGATAACGGACTTATTTCCGTTACAATAGTAGGCGAAAGCTCTGTGATGTGTGATGCTTTGTCCACTATGATATTTGTAGCGGGATTAGAGGAAGGAAAAGAGCTTTTGAAAGAGTATAATGTGGGAGGTATTTTGGTAACAGAGGACACAGTTTATTTTTCTAAAAGCTTAGAAAATATCTTTAAGCAGAATAATTTCGACTATAAATACGAGTTTATACTATAAAATTTAGTATTTTTTTCTTGACAACATGAAGGAATTGCTATATAATATCTAGCAGATATTTGAGGCGAGGAGGCATACCAAAACTACAAGATTGGTGTGCCTTTTTGGTTAAATCATAATATGGAGGTAAATTATCATGAAAAATCAGTATCTAATCGATGTACTGGAAACAGTTAAAAAGAGAAATGCAGGTGAGCCTGAATTTATCCAGACAGTTACAGAAGTTTTTGAATCAATCGAGCCTGTAATTGAAAAGCGTCCTGACCTTGTAGAAGCAGGCGTTATTGACAGAATTGTTGAGCCGGAAAGACAAATCTCCTTCCGTGTTCCGTGGGTAGACGACAATGGTAAAGTACAGGTGAACAGAGGTTTCAGAGTTCAGTTTAACTCAGCTATCGGACCTTACAAGGGCGGTCTTCGTTTCGCTCCAAACGTATACTCCGGTATCATCAAGTTCCTTGGCTTTGAACAAACTTTCAAAAACAGCTTGACATCACTTCCTATGGGCGGTGGTAAGGGTGGTTCCGACTTCAATCCTCAGGGCAAATCTGACGGAGAAGTTATGCGTTTCTGCCAAAGCTTTATGACAGAGCTTTACAGACACATTGGTCCGGACCTTGACGTTCCTGCAGGCGATATCGGCGTAGGTGCTCGTGAAATTGGTTATATGTTTGGTCAGTACAAGAGACTAAAGAACGAATTTACTGGCGTTTTGACAGGTAAGGGTATTACATACGGCGGTTCACTTATCCGTCCAGAAGCAACAGGTTACGGTGCAGTTTATTACACAGTTGAAATGCTTAACTACTTCGGCGACAGCATTAAGGGTAAGACATTTGCTATCTCTGGCTTTGGTAACGTTGCTTGGGGTACAGTTAAAAAGGTTACAGAACTTGGCGGTAAGGTAGTAACAATCTCCGGTCCGGACGGATACATATACGACGAAGAAGGTATCACATCAGAAGAAAAGATCAACTACCTTCTTGAAATGCGTGCATCATGCCGTAACAGAGTTCAGGATTATGCTGATAAGTTCGGTGTGCCATTCTATCCTGGTGAAAAGCCATGGGGTGTAAAGGCAGATATCATCATGCCTTGTGCTACTCAGAACGAAGTTGATATGAAGGAAGCTGTGCAAATCGTTGCAAATGGCGTTAAGTACTATGTTGAGGTTTCAAACATGCCTACAACAAACGAAGCTGTTGCTTTCCTTAAGTCAAAGGGTGTTATTGTAGCTCCTTCCAAGGCTGTTAATGCCGGCGGTGTTGCTGTTTCCGGTCTTGAAATGTCACAAAACTCAATGCGTTACAGCTGGACAGCAGAAGAGGTTGATGCTAAGCTTAAGATGATCATGAAGAACATCTTCGAAAGCTCAATCAATGCTGCAAAGGAATATGGTCTTGGCGATGACCTTGTAGCAGGTGCAAATATTGCAGGCTTCATCAAGGTTGCAGAAGCTATGAAGGCTCAGGGCTGTGTGTGATTTAAAAGCATAAAGAATTATAATGGCAGAGTACACTTTTTGGGTGCTCTGCTTTTGTTTTGGGAACAGCAGAGTAAAAATTGTTGAAACAATAAAAAATATGTAGTATAATGCTATTGTCGGAGAAATCTGACAAAAAGGTAAGACTGAAAACAGTGTAAAAGCTGGGCGGTTATGCTATCATCTCTTTTGATAAGGAGGTGGTTGCTATGGATAATGAATACATAATTTCATTTATGATTATTCTGTTACTCTTAGTAATTTCCATAAAAAAATAACACGCCCCGTCAAAGTCGTGTTATTTAAAAAATAAACTGTCTTTGGCATAACCGTTTGAGGTCTTGCCTTTTTCTATGATTATTATAATATAATAAACTACGATTTGTCAACTGCTTTTGGAAAACTTTATAAAAACCTAAAAAATAAAGCTACAAGCCTGCCTATTAAATATTGACATAATTTATTTCAGTCATTTTTGGGATATGGCTCCTTTATATCGGTAAGACCTGCAAGGTAGTCCATACTTGTATTGAGCGCTTTTGCTATCCTTTTGCATTGCTCAAAGGTATAGTATCTTTTACCTGTTTCTATTTTTGAGTAATCACTTTGGTCAATGCCGGTTAGCATTTGCATTTTTATCTGCGAATATCCTCGTTCTTTTCTTAAATCCCTTAGTCTGCTCATTTTTAACAATCACCTCTATGTAAATTATGGCATATTGACCTATTGAAAATAGGGGTAAATTGACCTATAATTAAATAGGGTGATTTGTTTGAAAGAAAAGATATGTACTTTTTGCGGACACAGAATGGTGGCTAATGACGAGTTAGAAGAAAAAATTTATACTGTTTTATCCGATTTGATAAAGAATAAGAAATATACATCTTTTTATAGCGGAGGAATGGGCGAGTTTGATGAAATATGTGAACGGACTGTACGAATGTTGAAGAAAGAGTATTCAAATATTAAATTATATAGGGTTGCTTACAAATATAAAACAAACCTTAATAGTGTAGTAGAAATGGTTGATGATATTATTATACCCGAATTAGAAAACTTTCATTACAAAGAAATGATTATAAAAAGAAATGAGTGGATGATAAATTTTTCTGATATAGTGTTGTGTTATATCAGGAGGGAGTATGGTGGAGCATACAAAATGATGAAGTATGCAAAAAAGCAGAATAAAGAAATAATATATCTCTAAACAACTTATCAAAATAGTACCATAAATATTGACAACATCGTAATTTTTATATATAATATTATATTGGAATAGACTGTAAATTCATATTATAAATATATTTAATACGAGAGGAAAGAATTATGGAAAAATACGGTGTAAACGAGATAAGAGAGAAATTTTTAAGCTTCTTTGAATCAAAGGGCTGTCTTAGACTGGGAAGCTTTTCCCTTGTTCCGAAAAACGATGCCAGCTTGCTGCTTATAAACTCAGGTATGGCACCTATGAAAAAATGGTTTACCGGTGCGGAAGTTCCTCCAAAAAAGAGAGTAACTACCTGCCAAAAGTGTATCAGAACACCGGACATTGAGTGTGTAGGAAAAACCGCACGTCACGGCACATTTTTTGAAATGCTTGGAAACTTCTCCTTTGGTGATTATTTTAAAAGAGAGGCTATTAGCTGGGGTTGGGAATTTTTGACCGAAGTTATGGGCATCCCTGCTGACAAGCTATGGATTACCGTATATGAAGAGGACGACGAAGCAAGAGATATCTGGATAAACGAAATCGGCGTATCTCCTGAGAGAGTTGTAAAGATGGGCAAAAAGGACAACTTCTGGGAGCATGGCACAGGCCCTTGCGGTCCTTGCTCCGAAATTCACGTTGACCGTGGCGAAGAATACAGCTGCGGACCGGACTGTAAATTGGGATGCGAATGTGACAGATTTATGGAAGTTTGGAACCTTGTGTTCACCCAGTTTGACAAGGATGAAGACGGAAACTATAACCGTTTGGCAAACCCTAACATAGACACAGGTATGGGCCTTGAAAGACTTGCTGCTATAATGCAGGGTGTAGAGAACCTTTTTGAGGTTGATACAGTAAGAAACATAATGAACCACATCTCAAAGATAGCGGGAGTAGAGTATAAAAAGGACGCAAAAACCGACGTATCCCTTCGTGTTATCACCGACCATATCAGAAGTACTGTTATGATGGTATCTGACGGTGTAATACCATCAAATGAAGGAAGAGGATATGTACTAAGACGTCTTTTAAGAAGAGCTGCACGTCACGGCAAGCTTTTAAATGTTGCCGGTGAGTTCCTTTATACTGTTGCGGACACAGTAATTGACGAATCAAAGCAGGGCTATCCGGAGCTTGCGGAAAAGAGAGAATATATCAAGAAGATTATCAGAATAGAGGAAGAACGTTTTGCAAAGACAATAGATAACGGTCTTGCTATTTTGAACGAATATATAGCGGAAGTTAAGGCAAATGGCGAAAGTGTTCTTTCCGGCGAAAAGTCATTCAAGCTAAATGATACCTACGGTTTCCCTATCGACCTTACTGTGGAAATCTGTCAGGAGGCAGGTATTACTGTTGACCGTGACGGATACGATAAGGAGCTTAAAATTCAAAAGGAAACTGCCAGAAGTGCAAGAAAGGATGGCTCAAGCTGGGAGGACAGCGAAAGCTATGTATTTGAAGACGCAAAGGAAACAGAATTTGCCGGATATGATAGCCTAGAGCTTGATTCAGTTATTTGCGGAATAGCAAAAGCAGGAGAAATCTCCAACGAAATTTCCCAAGGCGAAGCAGGTATAATAGTAACTAACCAAACTCCGTTTTATGCGGAAATGGGCGGTCAGGCAGGCGACATCGGTGTAATCACAGCAGATGGCAAAAAGGCAACCGTAACCGATACCAAAAAGAACGGAAACGGCATCTATATGCACATTGTAGAGGTAGAAGAAGGAACATTCACAAGCGGTGACAAGGTTACACTTTCCGTTTGCAAAAAGAACAGAATGGCAATTTCCCGTAACCATAGTGCAACTCACCTACTTCATAAAGCCTTAAAGGAAGTACTGGGTGATCACGTTGCTCAGGCAGGTTCTGAGGTAAATGCAAAGCATCTTCGTTTCGACTTCTCACACTTTGAGGCTATGACAAAGGAAGAGCTGGCTCTTGCGGAAGCAAAGGTAAATGACGCAGTTTTGTCCGCTATGGACATAAATGTACAGGAGCTGCCTATTGAAGAAGCTAAAAAGCTTGGTGCTGAGGCACAATTCGGCGAAAAGTACGGCGATGTTGTAAGAGTAGTAAAAATGGGTGATTATTCCATCGAGTTCTGTGGTGGTACCCACCTTACAAATACTGCAAATGTAGGTTTGTTCAAGCTTATTTCCGAGTCCGGAGTTGCAGCAGGTACAAGAAGAATTGAAGCTGTGACAGGTCAGGGAGTACTGGATTACATCAAGGCGAAGGATATACTTATAGAAAACACAGCAGTAGCTTTAAAATCAAATAATATAAATGAAATAGACAAAAAGGCGGAACAGCTTTCCGGCGAAGTTAAGGAGCTTAAGAAAAAGCTGGAATCACTAAATGCAAAGATGGCATCAGGAAAGGTTGATGATGTTCTTTCCGGCAAGGTGGAAATTGGCGGAATTACCGTAGTAGCAGGCAGAGTAGACGGTCTGGGCGGTAATGACCTGAGAAACCTTGGCGACAGCCTGAAGGAGAAAATCGGCACAGGTATTGCAGTTTTGGCATCCTGCGCTGACGATAAGATTGCATTTTTGGCAACAGCCACACCGGATGCGGTTAAGATGGGCGTGCACGCAGGAATGGTTATTAAGGAAATAACAAAGATTGCAGGTGGTTCAGGCGGTGGTAAGCCGGATATGGCGCAAGGTGGCGGCAAGGATGCTTCCAAGATAGAGGAAGCTCTTGGTACAGTTTGCAAGGTAGTAGAATCACAGCTTAAGTAAAATGGATGGAATTTTAGTAATAGATAAGCCTCTTGGAGTTACCTCTCATGATATGGTGAGTTTTACCCGGAGGCTTTTCGGGATAAAAAAGGTAGGACATACCGGCACGTTAGATCCGGCAGCCACGGGAGTTTTGCCGGTTTGCATTGGCAAGGCAACCAAGGCGGCAGATATGCTTACTGCATCGGATAAAGGCTACACAGCGCAGATGGTGCTGGGGATGATTACCGATACTCTTGACAGCGAAGGTGAAATATTGGCAGAGCAGCCTGTTAACGTAACCAGAGAAGAGTTTGAAAAGGCAATAATGAGTTTTGTAGGCGAAATCGAGCAGATTCCGCCTATGTTTTCTGCCATAAAACAGGGTGGAAAAAAGCTTTATGAGCTTGCAAGGGAAGGCATTACTGTTGAACGCAAGGTCAGAAGAGTAGAGATTTTTAAGATAGAGATTCACGAAATAGACATGGAAAACTACACAGCCACCTTCAGCGTATATTGCTCAAAGGGAACGTATATCAGGACTTTATGTGAGGATATTGGCATGAAGCTTGGTTGCGGTGGGTATATGAATACCTTACGCAGAATAAAAAGTGCAGGCTTTACTCTTGAGGACAGCTACACTAGGGAAACTCTTGTAGCCATGAAAGAGGAAGGAAGCCTTGAAAATGCGGTGATACCCATAGACCGAGTTTTTTCACAATACAAAAGTGTGCAGCTTGATAATTTTCTTTCCCAAAAGGCAAAAAATGGCGTGCGGATACGCCGAAAAGGTCTAAAAGAAGGCGATATGTATAGGGTTTATGGCGAAGATGGCGAGTTTTTGTGTATATCCCGATACGAAGGCGGAGAGCTTATATTGGAAAAGGCATTCTGGAATTAAAACGGAAATATCATAGAGCGACCGGTAATATGAAAGCACAAGATAATATGAATGGGAAAAGTGCAGTGCTATATTGGTATAGTGTTGAAGTTCAAATACTATTCTGTAAACTTCAATGGATTTAAAATGAAAAACACAAGATAGAAGCTGTAAAAACAGAAAAAGGTAATTTGTAATGGAAGTTTTTGAATTTTCAAAAAAACTAAATATTCCAAAAAATTCTGCTTTGTGCCTTGGGAATTTTGATGGTGTGCATCTTGGCCACCGTCGGCTTTTTCATGTGGCAAAAGGTCACAAATCTTGGGGTGCTCTGGTTTTTGACGGGAATTTTAAAGGCGACAAGCTGATTACTACTCTTTCGGAAAAACTGGAATTGATAAAAAATCAAGGTGCAGATTTCGTCATATGTGCAAAGCCGGATGAAGGCTTTTTAGGACTTTCAGGAGAGCAGTTTTACAATATCTTGCGTGATGCAGGTGTAGGAAAGCTTATTGCAGGGTATGATTTCAGGTTTGGCAAGGGAGCCTACCACACTTGTGATGACTTGGTAAACTGGTGCAAAAGGGATTCTATTATGGTTCATATCGAGGGTGAGTATTCATTCTTGGGAGAAGCCGTTAAAAGCAGCAGAATCCGTGGCTTGATTGAAAAGGGCGAAATTCCTATTGCAAATGAGCTTTTGGGCTATTCCTATTTCCTTTTGGGAAGAGTGGAAAAGGGACTGGAAAACGGACGAAAAATGGGATTCCCTACCGCAAATATATCCTACGGTGATGCAAAGCTTCTGCCACCTGACGGTGTGTATAAAGGTAGGATTGAAATTGGGGAAAACAGCTATAAGGCGGTTATAAATATTGGGAAAAACCCCACATTTGACGCAAAAAATCGGACAGTTGAAGTGCATATTCCAAATTTTGACGGTGATGTATACGGGGAAAGTGTACGGGTGGAATTTGCCGAAAAAATCCGTGGTGAAATTAAGTTTGGCAGCGTTGAAGAGCTTATTGCGCAGATAAAAAGAGATGTGGCAAGTGCTTTAAAATAGAAGGGATTATATGAAAAGTAATACTAAAAAATTGGTTATTATGGTAGCTATTATAGTAGTATTTTGTACTGTTATGGCGATAGTGGACGGAGTGTTCAAGGCAGATTACTTTATCAAATCTATGATAAAACTTGTACTGTTTTTAATACTGCCTTTGGCCTATTCCTTTTTTGACAGAAAAATAAAAATAAAGGAGCTATTTAAGCCTGAAAAAAGCGGAATAAAACTGGCGGTAATTCTGGGTATATCGGTTTATGCAATTATTGTAGGGGGATATTTATTAGTCAGGAACTTTTTTGATTTTTCTAAGATTACCGGAGCATTGACAAATAACATTGGAGTTACCGGAGAAAATTTTATTTTCGTATCTTTGTACATATCCCTTGTAAATTCTCTCCTGGAGGAATTTTTCTTTCGTGGATTTGCTTTCTTGACACTAAAAAGGGTGGCCGGTAGAAATTTTGCCTATCTATTTAGTGCACTGGTATTTGCCGTATATCATATAGCTATGATGATAGGATGGTTTGACTTTGTTGTCTTTTTGATTGTCATGGCAGGGCTTTTTGCAGGTGGGCTTATATTTAACTACCTGAACGAGAAGAGAGAAACTATTTATCCGTCATGGCTTGTGCATATGTTTGCTAATTTTGCTATAAATACCATAGGCTTTATGCTTTTCGGTATAATATGAAATGTGTTTACAATTAGTGTAGAGGAAGGAATTTGGATTTTGCCTGAAGCTCAGCTTAGTTTTTCATTACATCATACAGATGTTATAACGCGGAGGGTGATGAAGTTTTCAGGCTTTTGGATGATATTGACTAATTGGGAAATATATAATATAATGATTTCATCGAAGATGAAATCAATGAATTGCCTTCGGCATGAATTGAAATCAAAGATTTCATGAATTGAGCCTTACGGCTCATGAATTGCACCTGTCGGTGCATTAAAGGCAATTCAATTCATGGAGCAAAGCGAGAAATCATGGCGGAATGCCAATTCATGACAACGGAGTTGTCAATTCATTAAAAACAAGGTGCATCTTTTCTGTCACCTAATTCTATAATTGGTGTGGAGGAACGGCACAATATGTTTCTACCATGCAGGTGGTTTTTTCTAGCTGAACGTGGTGACTGAATTTTATGTAAAAAAGGAGAGTATTAGTATGAAGAAAATTGTGGCATTTTTAATTAGTATGTTGGTTTTAACAACAAGTGCATTTGCAAATGCTAGTATTCCGAAGGAGCTTATGAGCTATCCTGAGAATTTTACTGCAGAATGCAAGCTGTCTGTATCTGTTGATGATAACAGTGATATCCGAAGCCTGATTGAAGAATTTGCATCCAAGGATAATAGTATTACAGCCTTTTTGGGAATGGACTTCTTTAACTTTTTGAGTGCTATGTTTGAATACAATAACGATGTTACCGTAAAGGCAAATATCAGTCCGGATTATACAAAGATAAAACTGGCTATGACTACCAGCGAGGTATTTTCTTCTGTTGTGTCCTCTAATCTGAACTATACCATAAATTCCAAAAGCGGTCTTTGGTTAGACGTGGATTTAACCAACGAGGAAACGCCAAAGGCTGACCTGATTTTCATGTCACCTACATCAGAGAAATATCGTCACATCGGTGCAGGAGAATTTATTCCAAAGGAGAGCCTGCCGCTGATAAAAACATATCTTTCTCCTAATGTAACTCAAAAAATCAAAGATAAATATGCACAGCTGTTAAATGAGAACTGTACAGTTGAGAAAAGCGGTACAGAATATAAGATTTCTATGACTAATGATAACCTGCAAGCACTTATGAAAGCAATTTCTGAGTATAATCCATTTTACGAAGAAGGCGCTTTGGGTGAAGAATTTGACGAGGAATTGGTCGAAGAAATAACCTCTGATTTTGAGAATATTAACATTCTGGGAAAAGACGGCATAACAGCATCTTGTACATTAAAAAATGGTCAAATCAGCCGTACAGAATCCAAGGTGGATATATCCCTCAATATATCTGAAATAGCAAAGGCTATGGGAGAAGAATGGCCCTTTGAGGCTCAGGGTATCATAAATATAAAGCTGAGTGAAATAGACAATTACAGCAAAATAGGCACAACAGATGTTGAGTTGCCGGAGCTTACTGAGAGTAACAGTATTTCCCTTAATAAAATAATAGAAGAAAATAAAGAACCAGAAGAAAATTATGCGGATTTAATGGAATATCCATATGGCTATGTAAGTGTATATGATGAGACTGTTTTTGTGGAAGATGGCAATTATTATGTTCCTCTTCGCAGTATTTTGGAAGACGGCTATGATGATTTTGTTACAATAGATTATCAGGATGGTGTGGTTACTGTAACCAGTGAGTACTTTGATAAATTCAATACTCTTACAGTGAAAATTCCGGATAATAAGGTGTATACTGATGGCACAGAGCAGGATTGCGGTAATGTTATGCTGGTTAATGATACTACCTATGTTGACTCACGCCTGTTTACAGAAGTATTTGGATGGTATCTTTCTGACATAAGCCATAGTATATTGGAGGATTCATACATCATTAGTTTTTGGACAGAGGAGTAAGCTAAGGGCTTACATGGATAGACTTTGTAAAAACGAGGATGAAATAATCACGAAAATGCTGTATAACACGATAGCAGAAGGCATAATTTATGTCTGGGGGAAGAAAACTTCTGTGGGATATTAAACTTAAAGGGAGCTGTAGCAAAATGATTTTTGCTACAGCTCCAGTATATTGAGGGTGGAAGAAAAATAGTGCAGAATGGACAAGATGAGCAAAAGTAAGGCTATGCCCTACTTTTGGTTACCCGAAGACGTACAAAGGTACGTCGAAAGGTGAGTTTTGTTCATAGCACAAAGCGTTGATTGAGATTAAATTCGTTATATAACAAAATTCTACGTTCACCTTTCTGTTATTCAAGAGGTTTTTTGTTTATTAAAATGGATTGAATAAAGAATTTTTAGCTTTGTACGGTCTGTGCATTTTGCTACACACTCTTTAAGTGGTTTAGGCATATGAATATTTATAATCCTTCTGTCTTATTTAAAAGTGAGTTGCTTGTGCGACTCTAGGAGAATTTTAATGGGCATTAGAAAGCAAAAGAAGGTAACCAAAAGATGAAAACGGTTTTTGTTGTAAATCCAAAGGCAGGTCAAGGTAAAAATACCGATAGATTGATAGAATCAATCAGAGAATGCGTAAGGTATCAAAATGCTGATGCCGAAATATACACTACCGAGTGTGTAGATGATGCAAGATTGTTTGTGGCAGAGTATTGCCGTCAAAATGGTCCTGCACGTTTTATCGCTTGCGGAGGTGACGGTACATTAAATGAGGTTCTCAATGGTGCCATTGAATACTCAGGTGCGCAGGTTGGTGTAATACCCATAGGCACAGGAAATGATTTTTGCCGTAATTTTAACCAATCCTTTGATTTTGCTGATATTGTAAATCAAATTACAGGAAAAGCAGTAAAATGCGATGCAATACGCTATACCACATATTTTGGCGGAGTGAAAAAAGATGGGTATTGCCTTAATATGATAAATATTGGTTTTGATTGTAATGTTGCGGATATGAGCGCACAGATAAAGAAAAAACCGTTTGTATCAGGGCCGGCAGCATATCTTCTTTCAATTTTTATCAATATGATTAAGAAAGAAGGCGCTGATGTTTCTATAATGATAGATGATGAGATTGCATACGACGGAAAACTACTTCTCACATCCATTGCAAATGGCTCCTATTGTGGCGGAGGAATAAAATCAAATCCGCTTGCACTGGTGAGTGATGGAGTTATGAACGTAAATATAATAAAAAACATTAAGCGCTTACAGTTTATTCCGTTATTGCCGCACTATATGGATGGAACTATTTTGAATGTAAAAAATATAGAACGGTATCTTATGAATAAAGACTGCCGCAGAATTGTAGTTAACCCAAAGGGCGGTAGTATGCGGATGTGCATTGACGGTGAGATTATTGATGCCGGCGAAACCACACTGGAAGTAGTGCATAATGCCTTTGATTTTGTATGCGCAAGTGCAACTTCACGGGAATTGGAGACGGAGCTTATTAAGTGATAAGGAAAAAAGATTTTTAGTCTTAACTTGGTATAAACGATTGCGTTGCATAGCAACGCAATGAATTGCCTTGCGGCATGAATTGAGAATTAAAATTTTCATGAATTGAGCCTTGCGGCTCATGAATTGCACCTTTGGTGCATTAAGGCAATTCAAATCATGGAGCAAAGCGAGAAATCATGGTAGAGCCAATTCATGACAACGAAGTTGTCAATTCATTAAACTTGATTTGCATCTAAACCTTATGCCTCGCAATCATTTAAAAACCAGCATCTATATGATACAGCATTTATGATGGACTGATTACGGTCTTTGAGATTATCAAAATATTACATGGGGAATATCCTCAAAAAATGAAAGAAAAGGAAGAAAACACAATGTACTTAGTAGCAGGACTGGGAAATCCGGGGACTCAATACGAAATGACAAGGCACAATATCGGCTTTGAGGTTATTGATTACTTGGCGGATAAATATAATATTAAGGTAAAAAAACTAAAGTATAAAAGTCTTTACGCAGATGCCGTAATTGGCGGAGAAAAGGTTCTTTTTGTAAAGCCACAGACTTACATGAATCTGTCAGGGGAGGCTATCCGTGATTTTGCATCATTTTACAAAATACCTGTGGAAAATATCATCATAATCAGTGACGATATCAACCTTGAAGCAGGCAGAATCAGAATAAGGCAAAAGGGCTCTGCCGGCGGACACAACGGACTAAAGTCTATTATCTATCAGCTCAATTCCGACAACTTCCCTAGGATAAGGATGGGTGTTGATTCTCCTTTAAGGGAAAGAATGGATCTTGCGGATTTTGTGCTTGCAAGGTTCGGGAAGGATGAGATACCAACTCTTGAAGACGCTATCATCAGATGCTCGAAAGCAGTTGAAGAGATAATTACAAAAGGCGTGGATAGTGCCATGAATAAATATAACAGATAGGTAACGCGTAAAAATACGGCACATCTCACTATTTTTGCTGGGGGCAGTACACAAGTACGGCACCGCTCGTATCAAAACAGCAATCTGCACCGTATTTTATGTATAAGATACAAAAATAAGCCGATAATCTGGCTTTTTACGTTATATTTCAAAGTCGCAGTGCGACGAATGGAGGACTAAGTATGAATCTGGTAAATCTACTGTCGGAATATAAGGAATATTCCGGCTTTTGTGCTGCTATAAAAAAGGGCGAAGTCCCAATTTCGGTAGCAGGTATCTGCGAAAGTGCAATGGCACATTTTGTGGCAGAAACCGCAAAAGAAAAGAAGGCTCTTGTCATAACATATAGCGACATGGAAGCAAAACAGCTTTGGGAAGACTTGTGCCTTTACACCGACGATGCCTCATATTTTCCTTCCTGCGAGTACATCTTTTTTGACATAGATGCGAAAGACCGTCACAAAGAACACAGAAGGCTCTCTGCTCTCTCAAAAGGAAAAGGAATATGCGTGGCATCCCTTGAGGCTGTTTTGCAGTTTACTCTGCCTGCTGAATTTATGAAAAATAACATACTTGAGATTGCCATGGACAGTGAGTTCGATCTGGAGGAGCTGTGCGAAAAACTGGTTAGAATGGGATACGTTCGGGAAGAAGAGGTATCGGGCAAAGGGCAGTTTTCTCTTCGTGGCGGAATACTGGATGTATTTTCGGTAAACAGCGAGAATCCGGTAAGAATAGAATTTTTTGACACATTTGTGGATTCTATCAGAGAATTTGACAAGGATACTCAGCGCTCTATTGAGAACATAGATAAAACAGTGATTATACCTGCAAGTGAGCTTGCCAACTTGGATAGTAAAGCTCTTTCTAAAAAGCTTGAGGAAGAGAAAAAACGTATAAAAAGAAAAAAAGCAGACTATTCCAAGCTGATTGAAAACATTGACCGAGATATAGAAGCTATGGAGAATGGCAGGGAGATAAGTTACAAATACATCGACCTTATTTATGACGAAATACCTACTATATTGGATTATTATGATAAGGATTCCATTGTTTTCCTGATAGAACCTAAGCGAATAAACGAAAGGTCAAAGTCCTTTGAATGGGAGCAAGGAGAAATTCTACAGTCATTATCCGAAAAGAATCTGCTGATTCCTGCAAGAGGAAAGCTATGGAAAAGTTATGCAGATGCGGCGGATAAGATTCAGTCTTTGCCGCTTGTTTCGGTTAATTCCCTGACGCATTCAACTGTAAATTATAGTTACAAGGCAATCTTCAATTTCAATACAAAAACTACCGTTTCTCTTCACGGCAAAGTGGAGTATCTGTACGAGGATTTGCTGGAAAAGCAAAAATCAGGTGCTACCGTAGTGGTGCTTGCATCAAACAGGTCAAGAGGTGAAAATCTGGCAGGGACTCTTTCGGAAAAGGGAATTAACTGCCGTTATATTCACGATGATGCCGAATTTAAAAAGGGTGAAATTGTCATAGTCCGAGGTGAGCAGAGCAAAGGATTTGAGTATCCTGACCTTAACTTTACCATGATTTCGGACAGAGAAATTTTTGACGCAGGCAAGAGAAAAAGCCG
>SVKH01000007.1 GCA_015068545.1 Oscillospiraceae bacterium | reverse complement strand
AAAGGCAAACGGAATTAACTGTGCAGAAATCACATTCAGAACAGCTTGTGCTAAAGAGGCTATTAAATTGGCGTGTGAAAAGTATCCTGATATGAATGTCGGTGCAGGTACGGTAATCAACGAAGAACAGTGTATTGATGCGATAAACGCAGGTGCTAAGTTTATCGTATCTCCTGGCCTTTCGGTTGGAGCAGCAAAGGTATGTAAGGAAAAGAATATTCCGTACTATCCAGGCTGTGTAACACCAACCGAGATTATGCAGGCTTTGGAGCTTGGCATTACAACAGTTAAATTCTTCCCTGCAAATGTATATGGTGGACTTAGTGCGTTAAAGGCACTTTCAGCACCATTCCCACAGGTTAAATTCATTCCAACAGGTGGAGTTGACAGAAGCAATATTGACGAATTTTTGGCATTTGACAAAGTGGCAGCTATAGGCGGAAGCTTTTTTGTTAAAGAGTCACTGGAAAAGTATAACGGTTAATGCAAAAGTGATCGAAAGAGGTGTAAACATTGAACGTATATGATTCTATAAAATCAAGACGTACAGTGAGGAGATTTAAGCAGGAATCTATCGACAGAGAGTATATAACAAAAATGATAGATGCGGCAAGAGTATCTCCGAGTGCAGGGAATATGCAGTCTTTAAAATATGCAATTATTGATTCCTTTGATGAAAGAAAGGCTATCTTTCCGCACGTTAAATATGCCGGATATATTAATGACTGGAATCCTGAATTTGATGAAACACCGCCCTGCTTTATTGCGGTGTTGAACGATACAAACATAAGAAGAACGAACTCGTATACAGAATGTGACGCAGGGATTGCGATGATGGCTATTTCGCTTGTTTGTGTTGAAATGGGGCTTGACAGTTGTATTCTTGGCGCAATTGACAAAGAGGAAATAACAAGGGTACTTGAAATAAAACCTGAATATGAGATACTGTATTTGGTTGGAGTCGGAAAATCAGACCAGAGTAATGCGCAGATTGATAACAGCGACAGTGTGAAATATGTGATGGATGAGTTAAAGAATTTCACAGTGCCAAAAAGAAGAATAGAAGATATAATCGTATATAGAAATGAGAGGTAAATAATTATGGCAAGAGTTGTTACTTTTGGAGAAATAATGCTAAGATTAGCACCAAACGGTTATTACAGATTTTTTCAGAATGACCAGATGCAGGCAACCTTTGGCGGTGGTGAAGCAAATGTTGCGGTATCGCTTGCAAACTACGGTTTTGATAGCGTGTATGTAACAAAACTTCCAAAGCATGCAATCGGTCAGGCTGCAGTTGATAGCCTGAGATACTTTGGTGTTGATACATCAAAGATAACTAGAGGAGGAGAAAGAGTAGGTATCTACTTCCTTGAAAAGGGTGCATCTCAAAGAGGTTCTGTTTGTATTTATGACAGAGCGTATTCTGCAATACAGATGGCTAAAAGAGATGACTTTGACTGGGACAGCATTTTTGAGGGTGCTGACTGGTTCCACTTTACAGGTATAACACCTGCATTGGGAGAAAATGTTGTTGAAATCTGTAAGGATGCTTGTAAGGCTGCAAAGGCTAAAGGCGTTAAGATTTCCTGTGACTTAAATTACAGAGGTAAGCTCTGGACAAGAGACGAGGCAAGAGCTGCTATGACCGACCTATGTCAGTATGTTGATGTATGTATCTCAAACGAAGAGGATGCTAAAGATGTATTCGGCATTGAAGCAGAGGGTACAGATATCTATGGCGGAAAACTTAACCACGAGGGATATAAGAGTGTTGCAAAACAGTTAGCTGATAAGTTTGGTTTTGAAAAGGTTGCCATTACATTGAGAACATCAATATCGGCAAATGATAATGATTGGGCAGGTATGCTTTATGACGGAGAAGACTATTACTTCTCAAAATCATATCATTTACATATTGTTGACAGAGTTGGCGGTGGAGATTCCTTTGGCGGAGGCTTGATTTATTCAATTTTATCAGGCAAATCATCACAGGAGACAATTGAATTTGCGGTAGCTGCATCTGCACTTAAACATTCAATTGAGGGTGACTATAACCGCGTATCACTCGCAGAAGTTGAAAAATTAGCAGGTGGAGATGGATCAGGTAGAGTTCAGAGATAAAAGGAGAAGAGATATGTTTAACTTAACTGGAAAAGTAGCACTTGTAACAGGTGCATCATATGGTATAGGCTATGCTATTGCAAAAGGACTTGCACAAGCCGGTGCTAAAATAGTATTTAACGATATTAATGAAGAATTAATGAATAAAGGTTTAGAGAGCTACAAAGCAGATGGTATTGATGCTAAAGGCTATGTATGTGATGTTACTGATGAAGATGCAGTAAACAAAATGGTAAAGGACATTGAAGAAACTGTTGGAGTAATTGATATCCTTGTAAATAATGCAGGTATTATCAAGAGAATACCAATGCACGAAATGAGTGCAGAAGACTTCAGAAAAGTAATTGATGTTGACTTAAATGCACCGTTTATCTGTGCAAAGGCAGTTATTCCGTCAATGATGAAAAAAGGCGGCGGTAAGATTATAAATATCTGTTCAATGATGTCCGAACTTGGCAGAGAAACAGTTTCAGCATATGCAGCAGCAAAAGGTGGACTTAAAATGCTAACCAGAAATATCTGCTCAGAATACGGTGAATTCAATATCCAATGTAACGGTATCGGACCTGGATATATTGCAACACCGCAAACAGCGCCACTTAGAGAACCACAGGCAGATGGCTCAAAGCATCCATTTGATTCATTCATCTGTGCAAAAACTCCTGCAGGCAGATGGCTTAATCCTGAAGAACTTGTAGGTCCTGCAGTATTCTTAGCATCTTCTGCATCAGACGCAGTTAATGGACATATCCTGTATGTTGACGGCGGAATCTTAGCATACATTGGTAAACAACCGTAAGTATAATATTTATGATTTATACATTATGCAATGTATATTTATATGATTAATATGATAATAATTAAATTAGAAAATAAAAACTTAAAACCGAATTTGTTGAAAAATCGAATTAACAAATTCGGTTTTTTTGTTTTGTTTCTCTAAATTTGACGATTTGTCATTAAAAAAGAATAAATGTAATTTTTCTCTTTATATGACAGTTAGTATAATATTGTTTCTCATAAGTATATTAATACATTAAATAATACTAAAATTCGCTCTCTACTGAGAATTAACAACATTTAATTCTGAAAAAAAGAAGAAAATTATTATAAAATTGTTATTTTTTGTAATTATTTATAAAAAAGTGGGCAATTTCGAGGGCTATATTGCTCTTATTAATAGTATAAGGATTTAATTAAAAAGGGAGAACTACAGAAAGCGTATAGCAATATAGCATTTTTTGTTAAATTTTGTAAAAGGTAAAGTTAACCTTTACCTTTAGTAGATATAATTGAGTAACGAGAGGGGAGGTGCTGCTGTGAGGGAACGGCTGACAACATACGAGCGACGCGAAAGTATACGCTCGTTGTTGGTTAGAAATAGGTCAACGACCACTACATATTTAATGAATCTGTACGGCGTTACTAAACCTACAATATTAAATGATATTGTGTTCCTGAGCAGTATTATGCCTATTATTACCCGTTCGGGAAAAGGCGGAGGCATCTTTCTTGATATGGAATATTATGCACCAAGAGCTTATCTTTCATTTGATGAGGAAAAATTGCTATTAAAATTATTAGATACTTTATGCGAAGAAGAAAGAGAAATATTGATTTGTATAATTAACAAGTTTTCAAAACCCGGATAGAAGATCAAAGTACATCGAAATTTAAGTGGGCAGTTAGTTTCTTCACTTTTTGAACGATACGGAGTTAAAGAAAAACCCTCTATGATATAGTAATAAACGGCTTGAGAACCATATTACTAAAATATCATAGAGGGTTTTAGCATATAAATTATTTTCTTATCATATTATAACCATTCATAATAAACTCAACAATGATATCTGACTTAACGCGCATTCCGACAGATTTAATTACATTTTTGATTAAATCTTCAGAAAGTGTAGGAATGTATTGTTTCAGGCTTATATCGTAATCTATTAATTCATTAAAAAGTTTTATCAATAGGTCATTTTTTCGAGTGATATTTTTAGGATATCCTCTTGATATGAGTGCCATATTGTTGTCAAAATTTGGTGCAAGTTCTAAAACATCGCCGCTATCTGCATCTCTTAAAATACCAAAGTTGAATGTATGTCTGTCAGGATTTCCGCATACGGTATCCAGGAATATCATCCTGACATAATCTCCCACTGCATCAGGGCATATGGATTTAATCATTCTGGCAGCCTTAATATAATCTTCATCATCACCAAGGAAATTAAATGCAGGCTCAAAATTTACCCGGGCATTGTCTGTAAAATCCTTTGTTTTTATAACTCCATTTCCACGCTCATATTCTGCCATATTAAAACCAAGCTGCACACCTAATTTATATACAAACAATTCGGAAAACATTTCATCGTGTGTTGCCTTTTTGTGCATCCACCACTGTCCATTTTTTAGTTTCCAACACTTTTCAAAGCTACCGATATTGGTGAGCTCGGGAGTTATGGATGTTTTACTGTTATATGCTTTGTTAAAGCTGTCATAATTTCCGGTAAGTGCAAGATTTGCAAAGTAGTCATTATTAAACCTGACATCCTGATAGGTCAAATCAGAATCAATAGGTTTTATCCAGTAATTATCGGTAATAGTTGCTGCATTAACGGATAAAACTGTTGATGCATCATCTTTCTCTGCTAAACGAAGCGCTTTTTTTAGAAGTCGGGAATTTGCTCTGTGACTATCTATGGCTCTTGTTTCAAGCCATTTTTCTACATTTGATGTGTTCTTTAAATATAAAGGTAATAACTTTTCATTTATTATTTCAAAATTATTGTTCTGCCACTTTGCGACTTTTATATCCTTTGACATTATATAAAAATTCATAATATAGCACCTCCTTAATCTAAAGATTTCTATCCCTTTTCTACGAGAATATCTTTCACTTTATAGTCTTATTGTAACATGTTATTTGAAACAAATCAACTGTTTTGCTATATAAAATATGATTTATCTTTATGAGTGTTTATGTGTTTTCTGCTCTATTTATAAATAAATTTTCTCAAAGGTAAAGCCGACTTTTACCTTTTATGCGTATAATGGGTATCAGAAATGGAAGTGCTAGTGAGAAAAACTCTCCAGTTTATATCATTACCATTGATGTACCTTGACAATTAAATACCGCCTTTTTAATCGTAAGACTGTATGGGCAGAAAAAAGTGCCAGCACATTAGTTGATACGCGTTTGCGGGAATTATCAGACTATAAACCGATTTATTTGGCAAGTCGGGATGCGATGAAACATACAGTTATAATGATACTTGACTATTGTCCTCGCAGGGATTGCGGGAGCTGAAATGCTATGTATGCCGAGCCAACGGCTGTTAAAAAGGTGCAGACAAGCAAGATAATATAATAGGAAACATATACATTTTAAATAGGAAGGGAGTTGTTTGGATTGAAAGAACAAATTATTAAAGTTGAGTGTATATATTCTGATGATGGCGACTTGCGACAAATTTTATTTTCAGCTTTTTGTCAATTTTTGCAATGTGAACTTGAAATGGTCGGTATAAATGCGATATAATATTCGTAATGAATGGTCGCTTATTTCAGGAGGTAGATTATGTACATAGAGATAAGCAACCCAATGGATTACCATGTGGCATTATACATCAGATTATCAAAGGAGGATGAAAACGAAGGCCCGTCCGAGAGCGTAACAAATCAAAAGTCTTTACTTAATGATTTTGTGCAAAAACACCGACTGTCAGTATATGATACATATATAGATGATGGTTTTTCCGGAACAAGTTTTGAGAGACCTGATTTCCAAAGGATGATATCCGATATTGAAAACAAGAAGGTAAATATGGTCATAACAAAAGACCTGTCCCGACTTGGTCGTGATTACATTATGACAGGTCATTTTATGGAACGATATTTCCCGGAAAAGAAGGTCAGATACATTTCCTTACTTGACGGCATTGATACAGGTGTAGATTCAACCGCAAATGATATAACACCATTTCGTGCGATTATGAACGATATGTATGCAAAGGATATCTCAAAAAAGATAAAGAGTGTAAAAAGAGATAAACAGCGAAAAGGTGAATTTATAGGCGGTAAAGCGCTTTACGGATACAAAATACACCCGACAGAAAAGAACAAAATAGTTATTGATGAAAAAGCAGCACCTACGGTAAAATACATATTCACCTTAGCATTAAAGGGTATGAGCTGCAGGCAAATTGCAGTAAAGCTTAATGAGGAGGGTATTCCCACACCGGCTCAGTATGCTGGACTTAAAATATCAAATCCCGGTCCGTATAGCGGATTATGGAGCAGCGAAAGAATATCAGATATGCTCCAGAATGAAACATATATAGGCAATATGGTTCAGGGCAGGACTGTCAAGATAAGCTATAAATCGGATAAATGCTTGAAGCAACCAAGAGAAGACTGGATTGTTGTAGAGAACACTCATGAGGCGATTATAGATAGCGAGACCTTTCAAAAGGTTAAATTACTGATAAACAGTCGAAAGCGTACACGAAGCAGAACATACGATTTTTTATTAAAAGGATTGATTTTCTGTCACGAATGCGGATATCCGTTAGCTGTTATTAACCGTAAAAATGCAAAAGGCGAGGATGTACTCTATTTTGTATGCCGAACATATCAGCGATTTACAAAGGAAAGTGCTTGTACCTGTCACACAATTAAGGAAAAGACAGTTACGGATGCTGTTTTGGAAAAGTTACATGAGGTGTGTGATGCGTACTTAAGCGGAAAGGAATTGCTTCCTGTTGCAAGAGAAATGATTGAAAAATCCGACCGGAAAGATAAAAATCAGTCCGAAATTGATGCAATAAGGAGCAAAATAGAAGCGCTGACCGTAAACCTTGACAAAATGTATATGGATAAGCTTAGCGGTATTTTATCAGAATCGGATTTTGAGCGTATTTACTTAAAAGTAAAAGCCGAGCGAACCAGCCTTGAGGACAAGGAAAAAGAACTGAAAATGCTCATAAAAAGCCCTGTAAAAAGTGGTGACAGAGCAAAAAAACTGGTTAAAAATTTCTTAGAATCAGCATATACAAGACGCGATGTTTTAGTTAGTCTAATAGAGAGGATAGAGCTTTCAGAGGACAAAAACATTATTATTAAATTCAGATTCAAAGAACTCCAGGAAATGCAGTAAATAAGCCATTTTTAACGCATTTTTGTCTTAAATTTTTTGCTTACATTAACAGAGACGAACAGTATCTCGAATAGAGAAAAAAGCTATAAACAAGCTTGCGGAAAAATTAAAAGAATAGATAAAACAAAATATGCAGAAAATATACAAAAGATAAAGGAGTTGATTTAATTGAATGAAGTAAGAACAGATCTTGCCATAGAAGCTCATGAAATGTGTTCAAAGGAAAAAGCTGAAGATAATCATTTTGAAGGAATAGACGTTGCCGAATATGAAAAAGACGGTGTTTATGTAACGGTCATTAAGATAAAAAACGAAGAAGGAGCCAAGGTTTTGTCAAAACCGATAGGAACATATGTAACAATTGAGGCACCTGATGTAAAGTACTCTGACAGTGTGTATGAAGCTGCCTGCTGTGAAATTGCAACACAAATTAAAAAGATGTGCAACATATCCGAAGATACAAAAACACTAGTGGTAGGCCTTGGCAATAAGATGATTACTCCTGATGCTTTAGGTCCTGGTGTGGTATCAAAGCTGATGATAACGAATCATATAAAGAACAGCTCTTTTGAGTATCTTGACGATTCTTACAGCTCGGTTTGTGGTATAATTCCGGGAGTTTTAGGCACAACCGGTATAGAAACTCTTGATATTATTAAAGGTGTTATAGATAAGGTAAAACCGGAGCTTGTCATATGTGTAGATGCCCTTGCGGCAAGGAGTATGCAGAGGGTGTCCTCTACTTTCCAAATATCCGATACTGGGATAACTCCGGGGTCGGGAGTGGAAAACAAAAGAGAGGGAATAAATGAGAAAACTCTGGGCGTAAAGGTGATTGCGATAGGAGTTCCTACTGTTGTTGATGCGACTACGATAGCTATTGACAGTATTGAATATATTGCAGAGAAGAATAAGTATTTATCCGAAAAGAAAGATAGTCTAATACAAAAAATGCTTACAGATAACGCAAAAAATATGATTGTAACACCAAAGGATATTGATCTTGTTATAGAAAGAGCTTCTAGGACTGTGGCAAACGGCATAAATCTTGCACTTCATAAAAATTTGACCATAAAAGATGTAGAAAGTTATATCGGCTGATATTGACATTTTTTTTATTTATTGATAAAATAGAAAGGAGTATAAAAAAGGAGATTCGGAATGATAAATACTGTAAAAATTAATGATAATATCAGCCTGAGTTACATCCCGATGGAAAAACTAAAAACAACCACAATAGGTATGTATATTCATAGGCCATTAAAAAGGGAAGAAGCATCAAAAAACGCTATACTTCCCCATATTTTAAAAAATGGATGCAAGAAGTGCAAAAACGCAACAGAAATTGCACAATACCTTGATAATTTATACGGAGCAAAATTCTCAGCAGGTATCAGCAAAAAGGGAGAAGACCACATGATCTGCTTTGATTTTGAAACTATTTCCGATAAATATGCGGCAAATGGTGAGAATTTGGTATCAGAGGTAGTGGACTTTATGCTTGCTGTCGTTTTTGATACACTTGATGAATTTGATGAGACTACTTTTGAAGTAGAGAGAGTAAATTCCATCAATAAAATTAAAAGTATCATTAACGATAAGAGAATATATGCCAATTACCGTTGTCAAGAAGAAATGTGCAGAGGTGATGCTTTTGAAGTTCCAAGACTGGGATATGTGGAGGACATGGAAAAGCTTACAAAAGAAGAACTTCACAGCTATTATGAAGAAGTAGTACGGGGTTCTATGATAGATATTTTCATTTGCGGAGATGCGGATGTTGAAGCTCTTGCCTGTCAGATAAAGGAAAAGGTCAGAGGTATAGAATTTACTGACGCGAAAATGCCGTTGAGCAATATTATTAAAAGAAACCGTGAGGTAAATAAAGTTACTGAAAAGCTAAATGTCACTCAGGGTAAGCTTTGCATAGGATTTTTGACCGATACAGGATTTTCCGACAGTGACTACTTTAGTATGGTTGTTGCAAACTCTGTTTTTGGCGACGGTGCGCAAAGCAAGCTGTTTAATAATGTCCGAGAAAAGTTAAGTCTTGCATATTATGCCGGTTCTATGCTTGACAGCTATAAGGGATTTCTTATGGTAAATGCAGGTATAGAGTTTGAAAACTTTACCAAGGCTTACGATGAAATCCTTGTACAGCTTGATGAAATGAAAAAAGGTAATATTACCGATGAAGAATTTGAAGCCAGCAAGGGGTTTCTTATTAACAGCTATACAGCCTCATACGATGATCAGTCTGCACTTATCAGCTTCCACTTAGGGGGCAGAATTCGTGGCATAAACCATAGTATTGAGGACTGCATAAACAGCATAAAAAATGTGAAAAAGGAAGACGTTGTAAAGGTTATGCAAAAGGTTCATCTTGATACGGTTTATTTCCTTGAAGGATTGGGGGAATAAAAATGAAGGTTATTAAAGATAGTTTAACAGGCGAAAAGATCTATTTCAAAAAGCACGAAAGCGGTCTTTCTATCTATATTATGCCAAGAAAGGGGTATACCTCAAATTACGCTATTTTCGGTACAAAGTACGGTTCGGTAGATTCTGAGTTTATAGTTCCGGGAGAAGATAGTGTAACTAAGGTTCCGGACGGAATAGCCCACTATTTGGAGCATAAAATGTTCGATCAGCCGGATGGAAGTAATGTGTTTGATAAGTTCTCCAAATTCGGTGGAGAGGCAAATGCCTTTACAAGCTTTAATATGACGGCATATCTGTTTTCTTCAACATCAAATTTTTATGAAAATCTTGAGGTTTTAATGGATTATGTCCAATCTCCGTATTTTACAAAAGAAAGTGTGGAAAAGGAGCAAGGGATTATAGGTCAGGAAATCCGTATGTATGACGATAACGCACCTTGGAGACTTTTCTTTAACTTCCTTGGTCTTTTGTATAATAATAATCCGGTTAAGCTTGACATAGCCGGTACTGTGGAAAGTATATCTAAAATAGACCATGAACTATTGTATAAATGCTACAACACCTTTTACAACCTGTCCAATATGACAATTTTCATAACAGGAGATCTGGATGAAAACAAGGTGCTGGAAGTAGTTGAAAAGAATATTAAATCGAATGTACCGTTTTCCGGAGAAATCAAGAGAATTTATCCAGAAGAACCTAAAAATGTTGCAGGAAAGTACAAAAAGCAGACTATCAGCGTTGCCAATCCTATGTTTATGATGGGATGGAAGGATAACGACGTGGGATATTCAGGCGAGAAGCTTTTAAAGAAGATAATAGAAATGGAAATCCTGGTAGAAATGATTTTCGGAAAGGGTTCGAAGTTATACACAAATCTTTATAAAAGCGGACTTATAAACCAAACCTTTTCCTGCGAGTACTCTCCGCAAAAGGACTACGGGTATACTGCCTGCGAAGGAGAAAGCATAGATCCTGAAAAGGTATATGAGGAAATCACAAAACACATCGACAACCTGAGGGGAGAAGGACTTTTAGAGGAAGACTTTAATAGAATAAAAAATGTGGTATGGGGTGATTATATCCGATCGTTTAACGATATAGAGTCCTATGCGCATACTTATCTCACTCTGTCCTTCCTTGATATAAACTATCTTGACTATTTCAGAGTATATCAGTCGATTACTTTTGATGATATTAAGTCAAGATTTACTCAGCAGTTCAATAATGATGTGAGTGTACTGTCGGTAGTGAGCCCTCAGTGATTAACCGATTTGATGAAAGGATGAAATGAAAATGTTTATTACTGATGATATTAAATATGTTGGTGTAAATGACCATGAAATAGACCTGTTTGAAGGTCAATATGTTGTAGAAAACGGAATGTCCTACAACTCCTATGTTGTTATGGACGAAAAGGTAGCAGTTTTTGATACTGTTGATGCAAGATTTAATCATCAATGGCTGGATAACATTAAAAAAGCTGTTGGTTCAAAGGTTCCGGACTATCTTATTATTCAGCATATGGAGCCTGACCATTCTGCAAACATCTTGAATTTTATGAACGCATATAAGGGAGCCACCATAGTATCAAGTGCGAAGGCATTTGCTATGATGAAAAACTTTTTTGGTACAGAGTTTGATGACAGAAGAATAATTGTTGGCGAAGGAGATACACTAAGCCTTGGTAAACATAATCTTACTTTTGTGACAGCTCCTATGGTACACTGGCCAGAGGTTATAGTTACCTACGACAGCACAGACAAGGTTCTGTTCTCTGCAGACGGATTTGGAAAGTTTGGAGCTTTGGATGTAGAGGAAGACTGGGCATGTGAAGCAAGAAGATACTATATAGGTATAGTGGGTAAATACGGTGTTCAGGTACAGGCTCTTTTAAAAAAGGCTGCAGGACTTGAAATTGAAAAAATTTGTCCATTGCACGGACCTGTTCTTACCGAAAACTTGGGATATTACTTGAATCTTTATAGTATTTGGTCTTCATATGATATCGAAAGCGAAGGCATAATGATTGCCTATACTTCGGTTTACGGCGGTACAAAGAAGGCTGTGCAGCTTCTTGCGGACAAGCTGACGGAAAAAGGCTGTCCTAAGGTAGTGGTAAACGATCTTGCCAGATGTGACATGGCAGAGGCTGTGGAAGATGCTTTCAGATATGGTAAGATTGTGCTTGCCACAACAACGTATAATGCAGAAATTTTCCCATTTATGCGGGAATTTATCAATCATTTAACCGAAAGAAATTTCCAAAAGAGAACAGTAGCTTTTATGGAAAATGGATCATGGGCACCTCTTGCAACAAAGGTTATGAAGGAAATGCTCACAAAATCAAAGAATCTGTCATATTGTGAAAATGAAGTAAGGATTCTCTCTGCTTTAAATGAGGAAAGCAGAGCTCAGATAGATGCACTATCTGATGAATTATGTGCAGGATATATTGCTCAGGATGATGGAGAAAGCTCCAAAAACGATTTGACAGCACTTTTCAATATAGGATATGGACTTTATGTAGTAACATCAAACGATGGCGAAAAGGATAACGGTTTGATTGTCAATACTGTTACACAGGTTACAAATACACCTAACAGAGTAGCAGTAACCATAGATAAGCAAAACTATTCTCATCATGTAATTAAGCAGACAGGCATTATGAATGTAAATTGTCTTTCTGTAGAAGCACCGTTTAAAGTATTTGAGGATTTTGGGTTCAGAAGCGGCAGAGATACTGATAAATTTGAAGATATGACACCTCTTCATTCCAAAAACGGACTTGCATTTCTGCCAAGATACATCAATTCCTTTATGTCATTAAAGGTGGAGCAGTATGTAGATCTTGACACTCACGGAATGTTTATTTGCAGTGTTACCGAAGCTAAGATTATCTCAAAAGCTGAAACAATGACCTATACCTACTATATGGAAAATGTTAAACCAAAGCCTGCGGTGGAAGGTAAAAAAGGCTATGTGTGCAAAATATGTGGCTATGTATATGAGGGAGATGTTCTTCCTGATGATTTCGTGTGCCCATTGTGTAAGCATGGTGTAGCTGATTTTGAAGAAATACAATAATGATTAAAGGGGCAGATAGTATGTTTTCTGCTCCTTTTTCCGTGTTTTTAAGTAAGCTTTCGCTGGATTCGCATATATATTTACCGGCAAAAACATTTGTTTTATGTTTATATATAAATTTGTAAAAATAGTGTGCTTTTGATGATAAAATGTGTTGACAAACTTGTCGGATTATGATAGTATATATGCAGTCTTTAAGAACGGTACAGAGATGCCGGCAAGATTTTGTATTAAATAGATTTTGTATGCCGTTTTTTTGGCATACTTGTGTATTGTTGTGCAAACTCTTGTCGAAAGACAAGAGTTTTTATTATTTATAGGAATTTGCGTTTCCTATGGAATATTAAATTCTCGGTGGGATTTGCTTCATGAGTAAGAAAGCTCACCATTAAAGACTGTGCTTCGGTAGGAAGCATAAAAAATACCATTGGAGAGACATAAGCTATGAACTGTATTTTAAAAAACGCAAATGTGTATACTAAAAGCGGATTTACAAAAGCTGATGTAGCCATTTCGGGTAAAATAATAGAAAAAATAGGGGAGTGTAATCAGGATTATCCTGTGATTGACGCTACAGGAAAGTACATTTTCCCAGGATTTATAGATGTTCATGTCCACCTGAGAGAACCGGGATTTTCCTATAAAGAAACAGTCAAAACCGGAACTATGGCAGCGGCAAGAGGCGGATACACCCACGTTTGCTCTATGCCGAATTTAAATCCTGTTCCTGATAGTCTGGAGAATATTAACCTTCAACATGATATTATAAATAAGGATGCTGTTATAGCAGTATACCCCTATGGAGCCATAACAAAAGGTCAGCTTGGTAATGAGCTTGCCGATATGGAGGAGATAAGCAATTTATGTATCGGATTTTCCGATGACGGCAGAGGCGTGCAATCGGAGGAAATGATGCTTGCTGCTATGAAAAAGGCAAAAGACCTTGGCAAGATGATAGTGGCTCATTGTGAAGATAATTCTCTTCTAGAAGGAGGTTACATTCATAAAGGTGAGTATGCCAAAGAGAAAGGTCACAGAGGAATCTGCTCCGAAAGTGAATGGAAACCGATACAAAGAGATATAGAGCTTTTAAAGCTGTGCGGAGCAAAGGAGCATATCTGTCACATATCCACAAAGGAAAGTGTGGAGCTTATAAGACAAGCCAAAAAGGATGGAATATCCATTACTTGCGAGACAGGACCTCATTATCTGGTTCTTTCTGATAAAGACCTTGAGGAAGATGCAAGATTTAAAATGAATCCGCCTCTCAGAAGCGAAGAAGACCGTCTAGCTCTTATAGAGGGCATAAAGGATGGCACTGTGGATATGATCGCAACCGACCATGCACCTCATTCTTATGAGGAGAAGTCAAGAGGACTTGAAAAAAGCGCTATGGGTATAACTGGTCTTGAAACAGCATTTTCCATCATGTACACAAAGCTTTGCCGAACTGGTATAATATCACTGGAAAAGCTAGTGGAGCTTATGCACGATAATCCTATGGAAAGGTTTGGAATAGGCACAGACTTAAAAGAAGGCGAAGTAGCAAACCTGACCGTATTTGATTTAGATAACGAATTTACCGTAAATTCTCAGGAATTTTTGTCTATGGGAAAGGCAACTCCATTTGAAGGGACAAAGGTTTACGGCAGATGTAAAATAACAATATATGAAGGAGAGATAGTATGGAACGAGAAATGAACAGAAAGCTGGTATTAGAAGACGGTAGCGAGTTTTACGGCTACGGCTTTGGCAGTGATACCGAAAAGGTTTGTGAAATGGTATTTAACACGTCAATGGTTGGATATCAGGAGGTTGTTACTGATCCTTCATACACATATCAGATGGTAGTTATGACCTATCCGCTGATAGGTAATTACGGTATTGCAGACGAAGATTTTGAAACAAAGACTCCGACAATTGGTGGTCTTATAGTCCGTGACTATAATGATATGCCAAGTAATTTCAGATATACCAAGACTCTTGATGAACTTTTACTGGAAAATAATATTCCGGGTATTTACGGCATAGATACAAGAATGCTTACAAGACATATCCGTGATAACGGCACTTGCAAGGTTTTGATAACTGATGCATCCACAAGCCTTGATGATGCTGTGGAAGTATTAAAGTCAAGAGAAATTTCAAATGATGCGGTAAAGAGAGTCAGCTGCAAAAAGAGATGGTATTCAAGAACATCAAATCACAAATTTAACGTTGTGGCAATTGATTGCGGAATACATCTTAGCACTATAAAGGGATTGAATGCAAGAGGATGCAATGTTACTGTTGTTCCTTACGACACAAAGGCAGAGGATATCCGCTTTATGAAACCGGATGGAGTGTTTATATCAAATGGTCCGGGGAACCCTGAGGATATACCGGAAGTTGTGGAAACCATCAAGCAGATAAAAGGAGAGTTCCCAATCTTTGGTATTTCTATGGGACATGAGCTTATAGCGCTTTCCTATGGTGCAAAGACCTGCAAATTAAAATTTGGTCACAGAGGAAGCAACCACCCTGTAAGAAACCTTAAAACCGGAAAAGTAGAAATAGTAAATCAGAATCACGGATACACTGTAGATGCAGATTCTGTAAAGAATACATCGCTTGAAATCACTCACGTTAACATAATGGATAATACTATTGAGGGTATTTCCTGCGAAAAGGATAAAATCTTCGCTGTTTCATACCTTGCAAACAGCTTCCCTGGTAATCAGGACGGAAGATACCTTTTTGACCAATTTATCTCTAATATGAAGGAGGCGCAAAAAAATGCCTAAAAGAAGCGACATAAAAAAAGTATTGGTAATCGGCTCAGGACCTATCGTGATTGGTCAGGCGGCAGAATTTGACTATGCAGGCACTCAGGCTTGTCTTGCGCTTAAAGAGGAAGGCTATGAGGTTGTATTGGTAAATTCAAACCCAGCAACCATCATGACAGATACAACCATAGCAGATAAGGTTTATATGGAGCCTTTGACATTAGAGTATGTGGCAAAGATATTAAGATACGAAAGACCGGATGCTATTGTTCCGGGTATCGGTGGACAGACAGGTCTTAACCTAGCTATGCAGCTTGCAAAAAAAGGTATTTTGCAGGAATGCAGGGTTGAGCTTTTAGGAACCAGAGTAGAAAGTATTGAGCAGGCAGAAGACAGAGAGTTATTTAAGAATCTATGTGAAGAATTGGGCGAACCTGTACTTCCGTCTTTAATTGCTAACAGTATTGAAGAGGGTATAAAGGCTGCAGAAGAAATTGGCTATCCGGTAGTACTTCGTCCGGCATTTACTCTAGGCGGTACAGGCGGTGGTTTTGCCGATAATGAAGAAGAGCTTTGCGAAATTATGAAAAATGCTCTTCAACTTTCTCCTGTATCTCAGGTGCTTGTAGAAAAGAGCATAAAGGGATATAAAGAAATTGAGTTTGAGGTAATGCGTGATAAGAACGACACTGCAATTACTATCTGCGGTATGGAAAACCTTGATCCGGTTGGTATCCACACAGGTGACTCAATAGTTGTAGCGCCTACACAAACTCTTACAAATAAAGAATATTCAATGCTTCGTGATAGTGCCCTTGGCATAATCAGAGCGCTAAAGATAGAAGGCGGATGTAATGTTCAGTTCGCTCTGGATCCACAGTCCTTTGACTACTATGTAATTGAGGTTAACCCAAGAGTTTCACGTTCTTCAGCTCTTGCATCCAAGGCAACAGGATACCCTATTGCAAGAGTTACTGCAAAGGTTGCTGTTGGCCTTACTTTGGACGAGATTCAGCTTGCAAGCACACCGGCATCCTTTGAGCCATCTGTTGACTATGTAGTTACTAAGATGCCAAGATTCCCATTTGATAAGTTTGCCACAGCGTCAAACAAGCTTTCAACTCAAATGAAGGCAACAGGAGAAGTAATGGCAATAGGCAGAACTTTGGAAGAAAGCTTATTAAAGGCTGTTCGTTCTCTTGAAGTGGGAGTTTGCCACCTTTACAAATCTAAATTTGACAAGGATAAGATGTCGGTAGATGATCTTCTTGCATATATCAAAGAAGGCACAGATGACAGAATATATGCTATTGCTCAGCTTATGTGGCTTGGAGTAGATCATTCCAGAATTTGCAATATAACCGGAATTGATATGTTCTTCCTTGATAAAATCAAGAAAATAGTTGATTTTGAAAAAGTATTGGAAGAAAATCCAAATAGTGTAGATATCCTCAAAAAGGCAAAGAAAATGGGATTCTGCGATAAGTATATAGCTGTTCTTTGGAAGACGACTGAGGATGACGTGTACAAGCTTCGTTGCGAAAACAAGATATTCCCTGTTTATAAGATGATGGATACTTGCGCAAGTGAATTTAACAGCTATATCCCATATTTCTATTCAACCTATGAGGATGAAAACGAATCTCCTGTAAGTGACAAGAAGAAAATTCTTGTGCTTGGCTCAGGACCTATCAGAATCGGTCAGGGTGTAGAATTTGACTATTCCACAGTTCATGCTGTTAAGACTATTAAAAGCTCAGGATATGAAGCTATCATCATAAATAATAATCCGGAAACAGTTTCCACCGACTATACCACAAGTGATAAGTTGTATTTTGAGCCACTTACAGTGGAAGATGTTATGAATATTATCGAGCTTGAAAAGCCACTGGGTGTAGTTGCATCATTAGGCGGTCAGACAGCTATCAACCTTGCAGAACCTCTTGCAAAGAGGGGAGTAAAGCTTATCGGTACAGATTGTGAGGCTATTGATAACGCAGAAAATCGTGATAGCTTTGAGAAGATAATGGAAAAGCTTCAAATTCCGCAACCAAAGGGACAAGCAGTTACCAAGATAGAAGACGGAGTAAAGGCAGCAGAGGAGATAGGCTATCCGGTGCTTGTACGTCCTAGCTATGTACTGGGCGGCAGAGCAATGCAAATCGTAGCAGATGAGGAAGCTTTAAGATTGTACCTTAAAACAGCTGTTGAAATTGATGAGGACAGACCTGTACTTGTAGATAAGTACATTGTTGGTAAAGAGCTTGAAGTTGACGCAGTATGTGACGGTGTGGATGTGTTTGTTCCGGGCATTATGGAGCACGTTGAAAGAACAGGTATCCACTCAGGCGACAGTATAAGTGTGTATCCTACATTCAGCGTATCGGAAAAAGCTAAGAATACCATTTTAGAATATACTAAAAAGCTTGGCATAGGTATAGGTATAGTAGGTCTGTTTAATATCCAGTTTATTGTTGACGAGAAGGAAGATGTGTATGTTATCGAGGTTAATCCTCGTTCATCAAGAACAGTACCGTTTGTGTCCAAGTCAACAGGTTACCCAATAGCCGATATTGCCACTCTTGTAATGCTTGGACATTCTTTAAAAGAGCAAGGATATACAGAGCTTTATCCGGAGGAAAAGAAGAGGTGGTATGTTAAGACACCTGCATTCTCATTCTCAAAAATCCGCGGACTTGATGCATATCTATCACCGGAAATGAAGTCAACAGGAGAAGCAATCGGTTATGACGACAAGCTGACAAGAGCTTTGTATAAATCCTTAAAGGCTTCAGGAATGAATGTTGTAAATTACGGTACAATTTTTGTGACAGTTTCCGATAAGGACAAGGATGAGGCACTTCCGCTTGTTAAGCGCTTCTACGAACTTGGATTTAATATTGAGGCTACCGAGGGAACAGCGCAATTCCTAAAATCACACGGAATCAGAACACGTGTTATGGGTAAAATCAGCGACGGCCATACCGAAATACTTGATTCAATCAGAAAAGGATACGTTAACTACGTTATCAATACAAGAGCATTAAATTCTCTTAGCGAAGAAACAGACGGATATCAGATAAGACGTTGTGCTGTTGAAAATAATGTAACAACATTTACAGCTCTTGATACTGTTTCGGTATTATTGGACGTTTTGGAGGAAATGACAATAACAATTTCAACTATCGATAAGGAGTAGGTAATGAAACAAGGGTTTTTTGAAATAAAAACAAATAATCCCATTGCTCTTAATGTTTATGAAATGGTACTGTCCGGCGAAGATTCTGCAATCACTTCGCCGGGGCAGTTTGTAAACATAAAGCTTAATGAGGAATACTTACGCAGACCAATCTCCGTGTGTGACTATGACGAAAAAAATATAACCATCATATACAAGGTGGTAGGTCACGGTACAGAGATTATGTCAAAAATGAAACCGGGCGAAAGTCTTGACCTTCTATTGGGACTTGGAAATGGATTTTCAACGGAGGAAAGTGGAGAGACGCCTGTACTAATCGGCGGTGGAGTAGGTGTACCGCCTATGTTCAATCTTGCTAAAAAGCTGATTCAGGAAGGCAAGAAAATATCTGTAATCCTTGGCTTTAATAAAAGGATGAAATCTTTTATGCTGACGAATTTGAAAAGATTGGTGCAAAGGTTTACGTTGCTACTGCCGATGGCTCGGTAGGAACAAAAGGATTTGTAACAGATGTTTTAAAGAATCTTGACTATTCCTATATCTATACCTGTGGTCCGGAGCCTATGCTAAAAGCTATTTATGACCTATCCAAAACAAGTGGACAGTATAGTTTTGAAGAAAGAATGGGCTGTGGATTTGGTGTATGTATGGGTTGCAGCTGCAAAACAAAGTACGGTAACAAGCGTATATGTATAGACGGGCCGGTACTTAAAAAGGAGGAGATTATATGGTAGACACAAGTGTGAATTTGGCAGGCCTTGAGCTTTCCAATCCTATAATCCCAGCAAGTGGTACTTTCGGTTACGGTCTTGAATTTGCAGAGCTTTACGATATAAATATTTTAGGTTCTTTCTCTTTTAAAGGTACTACTAAGGAGCCTAGATTCGGTAACCCTACACCTAGAATTGCAGAATGTCAAAGAGGTATGATAAATGCCGTAGGACTTCAGAATCCTGGTGTGGATAAGGTTATTTCAGAGGAACTACCAAAGCTGAAAAAAGTTTTTGATAAAAAAGTAGTTGCCAATATTGGTGGTTTTGGTGTTGATGAATTTGCATACACAGCCGAAAGACTTGATAAAGAAGAACAGGTTGGACTTTTAGAAATAAATATTAGCTGTCCAAATCTTCACAATAACGGTGTAAATTTCGGTAACAGTGCCACATCAGCCGCGGAGATTACAAAAGCGGTTAAGGCAGTTACAAAAAAGCCTGTATTTATAAAGCTTACACCAAACGTAACCGATATTGTGGAAATTGCAAAGGCGTGTGAGGATGCAGGTGCTGACGGCATTAGCATGATAAACACACTTTTGGGAATGAGAATAGATCTAAAAACAAAAAAGCCTGTAATAGCCAATAAAATGGGTGGATTCTCCGGCCCTGCTATAAAGCCGGTAGCACTTAGAATGGTGTATCAGGTGTACGATGCAGTTAAGATTCCTATTCTTGGAATGGGCGGAATAGAATCAGCAGAGGATGTTATAGAAATGATGCTTGCAGGTGCAACAGCAGTTTCTGTTGGTGCGGCAAATCTTGTTGACCCTTATGCCTGCAAAAAAATCATAGAAAATTTACCTGCAGTAATGGAAAAGTACGGTATCAGCAGTTTGAAAGAAATTATAGGAGGTGCTCACTAATGGGAAGAGATGTTATAGTTGCTTGTGATTTTTCAAGCAAAGCGGACGTTATGTCCTTTTTGGATAAGTTTACCGGAAGAAAGCCTTTTGTAAAAATTGGTATGGAGCTATTTTACGCAGAAGGCCCGCAGATTGTTAAAGAAATTAAGGAAAGAGGACACAAGATTTTCCTTGATTTAAAATTATGCGATATTCCAAATACAGTTAAAAAATCAATGAAAGTTTTGTCCGGACTGGATGTGGATATGTGTAACCTTCACGCATTTGGTACAAAAGCTATGATGGAAGCAGCTCTTGAGGGACTTACCAGAGAGGATGGATCAAGACCTATATTGATAGCTGTAACTCAGCTTACATCCACCAGTGAAGAAAGAATGAAGAATGACCTTCTTATCAACGAGCCACTTGACAAGGTAGTAATGCACTATGCTAAGTGTGCTGCAGAATGCGGACTTGATGGTGTTGTATGCTCACCGCTGGAAGCAGGCAAGGTTAAGGAAGTATGTGGCGAAAAATTTATGACAGTTACACCAGGCGTAAGATTTGCTGACGGAGATGTAGGCGATCAGGTTCGTATCACTACTCCTGAAAAAGCAAAGGAAATCGGATCGGACTACATTGTTGTAGGCAGACCTATTACTCAGGCAGAGGATCCTGTTGCAGCTTATGAAAGATGTGTCAAAGAATTTGTTACGGAGGAATAAATCATGAAAGAACTAATTGCAAAAGACTTACTATCAATCGGTGCATTGTTTTTAAGACCGGAAG
>SVKH01000149.1 GCA_015068545.1 Oscillospiraceae bacterium | reverse complement strand
GCTAATTATCGCGTCAATGGCACTTGCAGGATGCTCTAACGTATCCATAGTCAGCAAGGAAATTCCTGCACCTCAAACGGCAGATTATCTTCTTGCCTCCGATAGTGCGGTTATCACCGAGGTAGACCTATCCAAGCTGAACGATACCGAGCTAAGGTACGCCTATGAGGAAATCTTCGCACGTCACGGCAAGATATACTCCGACGCAAACTACGAAAAATACTTTAATTCAAAGGACTGGTACACTCCCGATCCATCCTTTACCGATAGCGACCTGACTGCACTGGAGCTGGAAAATTCCCAGTTTATACTAGGCTATATCAATTCAAAAGAGCCTGCGCAAACTCCAACTCCTGAGCCTGCTCCAAACACAGGCGCAAACAGTATTGCCAAGTATGACGAGGAATACTACTATCGCTACTACAAAGGCGACAACACCTACATCATTCCGGACAGCAGTATCCGAAAACTGTCTGCAAGAGAGCTATATGGCTATTCCTCAGGCACTCTCGCTTTGATTCGTAACGAAATCTACGCAAGAAACGGTTATGTTTTCACCAAGCAGAAGTACAAGGACTATTTCTCAACCAAGGCGTGGTATCGTCCAAATGTTAACTTTAACGAAAGCTGGCTGACCGAAATTGAAAAATACAATGTACAGCTTATAAAGAGCATGGAATAGTACTATGAACATAGAAGAGAGAAAGTTAAGACGACGCAGGGAAAAGGCAAGCAGGAGATTCTCGGTTCTAATTGCGCTCGTAATAGGGTTTGTTTTTGGAGTGGCATTTACTATTTTGCTTTCGCAAAAATACACCATTGTGATATCAGACCCCAGTGAGATTAAAACAGTCGATTATAAAGCAAGGGATATCTCACCTACCATAACCCCTACGCCAAATCCAAAAACCGACGCAAAAAATTCTGCACAAAACGGAAGGACAGTTGTCATAGATGCCGGGCATCAAAAAAAGGGCAATTTCGGCAAAGAGCCTATTGCACCGGGAGCTTCCAAAACAAAGGCAAAGGTAGCCTCCGGTACCACAGGAGTTTCTACCAAAATCCCTGAATACATAGTAACACTTGACGTTTCCAAGCTACTAGAATACGAGCTTGAATCCAGAGGATATGATGTGATTATGGTTCGCGAAACTCATGATGTGGATATAAGTAACTCCCAGCGTGCAGAAGTTGCCAATAAGGCTAAAGCAGATGCCTTTATCCGAATCCATTGCAACGGTTCGGAAAGCAGTAGTGCAAAGGGTGCACTTACCATGTGCCAAACTGCGAAAAATCCGTACTGTGGTGAGTTTTATACCCAAAGCCGAAATCTTTCCGATTGCGTAATAGACGGGCTATGCGCCGAAACCGGTGCAAAAAATCTGGGCGTTTCCGAAACTGATACCATGAGCGGCATTAACTGGTGCAAGGTGCCTGTAACTATTGTGGAAATGGGGTTTATGTCCAATCCGGAAGAGGATGAATTGCTGTGCAACAAGGAATACCAGAAAAAACTGGCACAAGGCATAGCAAACGGAATAGACAACTACTTTAAATAAACTATGGGATATAAAAATTGACCAAAGCGAATTAAATCTATTACCAAGAAAAGCAGCTTCGCTGCACCGCCTACGGCGGAAGGCCGAAGCAATTTTGCTTTTCTTATGCCATGTGCATTTTTGAAAAGATGAAACTTTTCAAAAAAATTGCACGGCAGTATAATTTTTTTACTTTATGGAACGCAGTTTCCTATAAAGTAAGAAAAGCAGCTTCGCTGCACCGCCTACGGCGGAAGGTCGAAGCAATTTTGCTTTTCTTATGCCATGTGCATTTTTGAAAAGCTAATGCTTTTCAAAAAAATTGCACGGCAGTATAATTTTTTTACTTTATGGGAACGCAGTTTCCTATAAAGTAAAAAAATGCGTGGTACTGCATAAAGCTAGCCACGCACAAAAAACGTGGTTGCTTTTATTTCTGCGACCAAGCATCATAAATAGATTGTGCCTAAAAACACCTCTTAGCAACCAACATTTTTTACTGTTTGGTAAAGAAATCTCATATTTTGAAATTTCCTTATTAGTTTTTTCTTTTTATCCGGTGTGCGTATTTTTGCTACACTCTTTTTGTGGGCAAAATACCACGTCTTTTTTTATCCGCGGAAGCATTGTGTCCAAACCGGACGTCCGTTTCCTTTGTAGTATCCTACTCCGATGTATTTAAAGTCAGGGTTCAGGATATTCGCTCTGTGTCCCGGTGAATTCATCCACGAAATCATAACCTCTTCTGCCGAAACCTGACCTGCAGCTATATTCTCGCCTGCTGTTCGGTAGGTAATTCCGGCACTATGCATTCTGTCAAACGGGCTTTCGCCACGAAGGTTTGTATGGTCGAAGAAGGTATTTATCGCCATATCCTTGCTATGTGCTCTTGCCACATCGGAAAGCTTACTCTCCAACGTCAAAGGCGCAAGTCCTGCCTTTGCTCTTTCCTCATTTACAAGACGAGCAACTTCCTTTTCTATATCTGATTCACTTCCCGATCCGGAATCGTAGGAGAAATCCTCATCATAGCTTCCGGAATTGCCACCGGTTATAAGTTTTCCATCTTCGTCACGAACCGTCGCTCCCATTGGGTCAAACACAGCACATACCTCAACGTCCTCATTCGGCATGGTTATCATACAGAAGGTGTTTTCCGGATTATGCAGATATCCTGCTGTTGATGTCCACTTTATAAAGCTCTTTTCTGTACCGGGATAGATATACAGCATAATGTTTGAGCCTGATTCGTACTTTCCTGAGAAATCACGAATACCGCCACAGCCTGTCATCTTC
>SVKH01000148.1 GCA_015068545.1 Oscillospiraceae bacterium | reverse complement strand
ACTAAGTTCAGAAAGCTTTTTCTTACGAGAACACACTTCCTCACAAATCATTATTGCAGTCAAAAGACCGTCTCCTGTCGTTGCATATTTTTTCAGTATTATATGTCCAGATTGCTCTCCTCCTAAGGTGTAATCATTTTCCTGCATACATTCATACACAAATCTGTCGCCAACCTTAGTCTGGGCACATTTTATACCTATCTTTTCCAGACTTTTAAAAAGTCCGCTATTGGACATCACGGTGGCAACTACTGTATCACCATTTAGCATTCCCCTGTCTTTTAAACGCAATCCCAGAATATACAGCATAGCATCTCCGTCCACAACCTTGCCATTTTCATCAACAGCAATGCAACGGTCACAATCTCCATCAAAAGCAAAACCCAAATCAAGATGTTTTTCACGCACAAGAGCTGTAAGTTTTTCTATATGCGTAGAGCCACATTTTTCATTTATATTCGTCCCATCCGGTTCATCACCTATTACGGTAACCTGTGCGCCCAATGCCGAAAACAATGACTTTGCCAAATTCCATGATGCACCGTTAGCGCAATCAAGACCAATCTTAAGATGCTTATAAGAGTGAGAGGCAACCGATATAAGGTATCCTAGGTAGCGATTTCTGCCTGATACATAATCTACTATCCTTCCGATTTTATCCTTTTGAGCAAGTGGCAAATCATCTCCTGTAATGCCAAGAGGTTCAAAAATACCGTCAATGTACGCCTCTATTAAAGCTGATTCTTCGTCGTCAAGCTTTTCACCATGGCGGTTTATTACCTTTATTCCATTATCGTAATATGGATTATGGGATGCTGTTATCATTATTCCACAGTCAAATCCGTCCTGTCTGGTTACATAGGAAACACTTGGTGTGGTAGTAACATGAAGCATATACGCGTCGGCTCCGGAGGCTGTCAACCCTGCAACAATAGAGTACTCTAGCATATAACTGGAAAGTCTGGTATCCTTTCCGACAACTATTTTCGGTCTATAACCGGCTTTACTGCACCCTGAAAGCTTATTGGAGAAATACCATCCTAAAAACCTGCCTACCTTGTAAGCATTTGCTGAGGTAAGCGTAACATTTGCTTCCCCTCGATACCCGTCTGTTCCGAAATATTTGTTTTTGCCTAGCGTTTTCTCTGAGTTTACCCTATAATCAACACTTTCCCTTAATAGACTGTCTGTTGATATTCCGAAAAGATCACACAACTCAATAATCTTATCCACTTGCGGAAGAGCATGATCCATTTCCCACTTTGAAACAGACTGTCTTGACACAGACAGTTGTTCCGCCAGTTGTTCTTGAGATATACCTGCTCTTGTTCGAAAATTTGTAATTCTATCACCTAAAGACAATTTATTCACACTCCTTTTTATCTCTTTACTAGATTATACAAAAATTTGAAATATAATACAATCAACTTTAATTTAATTTTCTTTGCAAACTGTTGTTTACATTTTTTTCTTTTTTTGCCATTATTATACACCACTCTATGTATTTGTAAATATTTATTTACATAAAAAAATCCCGTCTGCTCGTAAGAACAAACGGGATAGAGTATCTTATTTACCTGCTTTAACAGCTTCAAAATCTTCCAAAATTTCCTTAGAAGGTGCCTTTGTAAGAAGGGACACAACAAAGATAACGATTGATGAGAAGATAAATGCAGGAAGAAGCTCGTAGATTGCAAATATTCCACCAAGCTTGCTGATAACTAGCTTCCAAAGGAATACCATACCTCCTCCGCTTACCATACCGCAAACAGCGCCGGCTCTTGTAGTTCTCTTCCAGAATAGTGAGAACAACATAAGCGGTCCGAATGTAGCACCAAAGCCTGCCCATGCAAAGGATACGACTTTGAAGATGATGCTGTTTTCGTCCAAAGCGATAAATATTGCGATAAGAGCGATAACCAAAAGTGTAATTCTTGTAACCAGCATAACCTGCTTATCGGTAGCATCCTTTTTGCAAACACCTTGGAAAATATTTTTTGCCAAAGCTGATGCTGCAATAAGCAAATATGAGTCAGATGAGCTGATAGTTGCAGCTAAAATACCTGCCATTACAAAACCTGCCAAAATAGGAGGAAGTGAGCTTGTTGCCAAAGTAATGAAGATATTTTCTGCAGATGACGCTGTAAGATGTTCTACCGGGAAAAGTTGTCTGCCTACAATACCGATAAATACTGCAACCGCTAGGGAAATAACAACCCAAATCATAGCAATTCTTCTGGACATTTTTAGTTCTTCTTCTTTACGGATTGCCATGAATCTTAAAAGAACCTGAGGCATACCAAAGTAACCCAATCCCCATGCAAGCATAGAGCATACTGACATTATTCCATAAGGAGCTTTGTCACCGAAAAGTGGTTTTCCTGCCTCTACAATCTGCTCACCTGCATCACTTAGACTAGGTGTTGCAAGACCAAAAAATTCTAAAAATCCCGGGATTTCTTTTGCATTATCTATAACATTTCCGAAGCCTCCGGCTTGGATTGTACTGATGATAACTATAACAGCAAGAGCAATAATCATAACTATACCCTGCATAAAGTCGGACGCGCTTTCTGCCAAAAATCCTCCAAGTATTGTATATATAAGGACGAAAATCGCACCAACGATCATCATAGAAATGTAAGGCATACCGAACAAGTTTGCAAAAAGCTTACCACAGGTTACGAAACAGCTTGCAGCATAAACTGTGAAGAATATAAGAATAAACAGTGCCGCAACAGTCATAATAACCTTTTTGTCCTCACGGAATCTATTGGAGAAGAATTCCGGTAAGGTGATGGAGTTATTTGCACGGATACTGTATCTGCGAAGTCTCTTTGAGACGATA
>SVKH01000147.1 GCA_015068545.1 Oscillospiraceae bacterium | reverse complement strand
TGCAAGTTTTGAATGTAGAGGAAATTGTAAAAGCAACAAGAGGTAAGCTGATTTGCGGTGACGGTGATTTTGTGATTTCGGAGATTGTAACCGATTCGCGAAAAGCAGGAGCAAATATGCTTTTTGTGCCTATTGCCGGAGAAAACAATGACGGACACGATTTTATAGGCAGTGCGCTTGATAACGGTGCAGATGTGGTGGTGACTCACAAGGATATTCCGCCGGTAAGCGGAAAAAACATAGTGCGTGTTGCAGATACAAGGATTGCTCTTGGAGATATTGCAACATACTACAAAGCAAAGTACAATCTGCCGACAGTTGCTATAACCGGAAGTGTAGGTAAAACTACTACAAAGGATATGGTATCCGCAGTACTTGCAATGAAATACAACACACTAAAAACTCAAGGTAATTTTAATAATGATATAGGTCTGCCTCTTACTGTGTTTCATTTAAAGGAAAAGCATCAGATGGCAGTGCTGGAGATGGGAATGTCTGCAAAGGGTGAAATAGCCTACCTTGCAAAGATTGCAAAGCCGGATGTTGCCATAATAACTAATGTGGGAATGTCCCATATAGAAAAACTAGGCTCACAGGAGAATATTTATCAGGCGAAAATGGAAATATGTCAGGACTTTGATGAGGATAACTTGCTTATTGTAAATGGCGACGACAAATTTTTGGGAAGAAAAGAATGCAGATGTCCATGCCTGACATACGGAATGGAAAACAAAGACTGCGATATATTTGCAGAAAATATAGAAGATTTGGGTATTGAGGGAACTAGGTTTACTGCCGTTGTAGACGGAAAAACCGAGGAATTTTATATTCGTGTGCCTGGTGTACATAACGTGTATAATGCCCTTGCATCGATACTTGTTGGCAGACACTACGATGTTAGCATAAAGGATATAAAGGACGGTATTCGCGAATTTCAGCCAACAGGAATGAGAATGGAAGTAGAGGATATAGGAGCGATTACTGTTATAAACGATTGCTACAATGCTTCTCCCGATTCTATCAGAGCTGCGCTTAAAGTACTTGCAGGCTTGGGAAGAAAAAGGAAAATAGCTGTGCTTGGCGATGTTTTCGAAATGGGAAGCTTTGCCGAAGCTGCCCTAAAGCGTGTGGGCGAAGAGATTGAAGGCATAGATGCCCTTGTGACTGTGGGTGAAGTTTCGCGGTACATTGCAATGGGTGCAGAGCTTACCGGTATTAGTAATATTGTTAGTTTTGATACCGTTGAAAGTGCGATAGAGTATCTGAAGGACTTTATCAAAGCGGATGACGGTGTGCTGATTAAGGCATCAAGAGGAATGCACTTTGAACGTATTTATGAAGCAATAAAAACAGAATTTGGAGATGATGAGATTGTCACAAGTAACTGAAATTTTAAATAATATTGAAATGGGATACACAGGTCTTATTCCTTTTGCCATATCCCTTTTGACAGTATTGGTAACCGGTCCGGTGCTTATTCCATGGCTTCATAAGCTAAAATTCGGTCAGCAAATTCTGGAAATCGGACCTAACTGGCACAAGAAAAAGGCAGGAACTCCGACCATGGGCGGAATTATGTTCATATGCGGAACAGTAATCGCTATGGCGGTGGCACTTGCCATTGATTTTGACGTAAAACTTCTGATGATGCTGTTGATTTCATTGGGATTCGGGCTAATCGGCTTTGTGGACGATTATGTCAAGGTAGTAAAAAAGCGAAATCTGGGGCTTACAGCAAAGCAGAAATTCTTGCTTCAGGCAATTCTTGCAGTTGTATACATACTGGTGCTGAAGGAAACGGGAAACCTGAATACCCAGATTATCATTCCGTTTATCAAAAGAGCTGTGGTTCTTCCTTGGTGGTTGTATATAGCGTTTATTCTCTTCGTAGTAACCGGTACGGTAAATGCGGTAAACCTTACTGACGGACTGGATGGACTATGCTCATCCATAACTTGCATAGTGGCACTGTTCTTTGCTCTTGCCGGTATGGTGTTTGCAGACAAAGTACCGGTGTACTTCGCCATGGCGATACTGGGCGGAGTTCTAGGATTTTTGAAGTTTAACCGATATCCGGCTAAGGTATTTATGGGAGATACCGGATCGCTGTTTTTAGGAGGAGCTATCTCGGTATTGGCAGTGGGTATGAAGCTTCCGCTGATATTGATTATAGCCGGATTTGTGTATCTGTTTGAAACCTTATCAGTTATTATCCAAGTTGCAAGCTTCAAGCTTACCGGAAAACGTGTATTTAAAATGAGCCCTATTCATCACCACTTCGAAATGTGCGGATGGAAGGAAACAAAAATTGTGGCAGTGTTCACAGCGGTAACGGTGATTTTGTGTATCATATCCATTTTATCGCTTACACCGCAGTATCTATAATTATTAGAAAGGACGAGGACTATGGCAGTAAGACCTGTTTATCCGTCAAAAAGAAAGGCGAAAAACAGTAAAAAGACAGTTAAATCCGGAAAAAAGGCTGTGGCACACAAAGCCACATATAAAAATACCCGTCGTCCTCAGACGAAAAAAAGAGCTCATATGAGTTTGGGCGGATTTATGAAGAATGTGTTCCGCCAACGGGAAGGTGCAGGAGATGTTGATATCACATTCTTGCTTTTGGTTGCCGTTTTGACCATTTTTGGATTAGTAATGTTGCTTTCCGCATCTACACCGACTGCAAGTGTCAAGTTCAAAAATAGCTACTATTTCTTCATAAGGCAGTTTGCATTTGTGGCGGTAGGCTTTGTGTTAATGTTCATATTTGCCAATATAGACTATAAAAGGTTTAAGCCTTATGTAAATCTGTTTTATGTGATATGCGGGGTATTGCTGTTTTTGGTATTCCTG
>SVKH01000146.1 GCA_015068545.1 Oscillospiraceae bacterium | reverse complement strand
AAGTCCTGCTGATGCTCCTAAGAGCTGAGAGGTTTTACCGGTAATCATTGTACCGTCCGGCAGAGTCAAAGCTGTTGCGGGAGCTCCCGTTTTTTCCTCCAATTCAAGAGATGCTTTTATTTCCGGTCGATCATCTGATGAAATTTCCAGACGGTTCATTATCATCTCTATTTTGAATACTTCATCCTGTTCACCAGTACCTTGACAAACAGCGCATCTGGCATTGTAATATCTTCGTATAACTTCCTGTTTTGATGCTGCGAAGACAACCTCAGGATCTGTAATGCAATAACCTGCCATGTTTACGCCCATATCAGTCGGACTTTTATAAGGAGATTCATCCATTATTTTTTGGAACATGGCATTAAGAACAGGGAATATTTCGATATCTCTGTTGTAGTTAACAGCAGTTTTGTCATAAGCTTCCAAATGGAAAGGATCTATCATATTAAGGTCATCAAGGTCCGCTGTTGCAGCTTCGTAAGCCAGATTTACCGGATGATTAAGTGGCAAATTCCATACAGGGAAGGTTTCAAATTTAGCATATCCTGCTTTGATGCCTCTTTTGTAATCATGGTATAACTGAGAAAGGCAGGTTGCCATTTTTCCGCTTCCCGGACCTGGTGCCGTAACAACTATTAATGATCTGGTTGTTTCAATGTATTCATTTTTGCCGTAGCCGTCATCGCTGACAATCAAAGGAATATTGGAAGGATAGTCCTGAATAGGGTAGTGCTTGTAGAATTTAATTCCCAATGCTTTTAATCTCTTGCAGAAAAGGTCTGCCATTGGCTGAGAATTATAGTGAGTTATTACGATGCTTCCAACATATATACCAATTTCTCTTAAGGAATCTATTAATCTTAGAGTTTCCAGATCGTATGTGATGCCAAGATCTCCGCGGACTTTGTTTTTTTCTATTGCGTTTGCGCTGATAACGATAACTATCTCTGCCTGATCCTTTAGTTCAAGCAACATATTTATCTTGCTGTCGGGTTTAAATCCCGGCAAAACTCGCGAAGCATGAAAGTCGTCAAAGAGCTTTCCGCCAAATTCTAGGTACAGTTTTCCACCAAACCTTGCAATCCTGTCACGGATGTTTTGCGACTGCATTTTTAAATATTTATCATTATCAAAACCAATCTTATTCATGATGTCCTCCGGCAAAAAATAATATTGTTATTATATCACTTTTAACTGTTTAATGCAAGGAAAATTTTATTAAATAAGGGTAAGTAAATAATTTTTCTTGCAACTAAATTAAATTTGTGTTAAAATAGAAGAAATTTATGCGTGATATTCTTAAATTTTCGATAAAAATATGTGCGCTTATACTAGTATTAAGGAGAAAACATATGGAAAAAAGAGAAAGACTTGGATCAAGACTTGGTTTTATTCTGCTTTCTGCAGGATGTGCTATTGGTATAGGGAATGTATGGAAGTTCCCATACATTACAGGACTTTATGGCGGTGGAGCGTTTGTGCTTGTGTACTTATTTTTCCTGATAGCTATGGGAGTGCCTATGATGACTATGGAGTTTGCCATAGGCAGAGCAAGTAGAAAGAGCCCGCTGTTTTCATGTAAAGAACTGGAAAAGCCGGGGCAAAAGTGGCATCTACACGGATGGATGGCACTAGCCGGACTTTATCTTCTTATGATGTTCTATACTACTGTTTCCGGTTGGATGATTCATTATTTTTACCTAACTGCATCAGGTGCTTTTGTGGGCAAGGACGTTGAGGCTGTCGGTAATATGTTCGGCACTATGCTATCACAACCCTATGTAATGCTTGGTTGGATGTTATTTGTTGTTGTTTTAGGATTTTTAATCTGCTCACTTGGACTTGATAAAGGAGTGGAAAAGATCACTAAGGTTATGATGCTGGCGCTATTTGCACTTATATGCGTTCTTGCAGTAAACAGTATATTGCTAGACGGTGGAATAGAAGGACTTAAGTTCTACCTAATGCCGGATTTTGGCAGAATGAAGGAAGTGGGAATAGGTTCTACCATTGTGGGCGCTATGAATCAGGCATTTTTCACTTTAAGTCTTGGTATAGGATCTATGGCGATTTTTGGCAGTTATATAGGAAAAGAACGTGCTCTTGCCGGTGAGTCGGTACGAGTTGCCGCCCTTGATACATTTGTTGCTATTGTTTCAGGACTTATCATATTCCCGGCTTGCTCTGCTTTTGGAGTTGAAGCTAATAGTGGACCGGACCTTATTTTCATTACTCTTCCAAACATATTCAACAATATGGCCGGTGGAAGAATCTGGGGAAGTTTATTCTTTGTATTTATGGCTTTTGCAGCACTGTCTACCATCATAGCTGTGTTTGAAGGTATTATAGCTTGTACAATGGATATGGGTGTTTCCAGAAAAAAAGCATGTTTAATTAATTTCATCCTGATAGCTGTGCTTTCGCTTCCTTGTGTATTTGGATTTAATCTGCTATCCGGTATAACTCCGTTTGGCGAAGGCTCTACTATAATGGATTTTGAAGATTTTATTGTCAGCAATATTATCTTGCCATTAGGTTCGCTTATATATCTTCTGTTCTGTACATCACGTTATGGTTGGGGATGGGAAAACTTTGTTAAAGAAGCCAACACAGGAAAAGGCTTGAAGATGGCTAACTGGATGAGATTCTACATGGCATACATTTTGCCTGTTATAATTCTGGCTATTTTCGTAATAGGCATAGTTGATAAGTTTATGTAAAAATAAAAGGAATTTCCACACATTTTTGTATGGAGATTCCTTTTTATTCTGTGTAAAATTCCGGTATAAAGCTTTCCTTTGCTGATGCTCCATCCTGTATAAATGCGTTTTTTATCCCAAGGTCTACTGCGTAATCTACAAGAGAATCATAGTGACCTTTGGGCAG
>SVKH01000145.1 GCA_015068545.1 Oscillospiraceae bacterium | reverse complement strand
ATAGTGGAGAAGAAACCATTCCATGACAGTAGACTATATGCCAAACGGTCAGGATGCAACAGTATCTTACGGAACTATTGACTTTAAGTTCAAAAACAGTACCGATAAGCCTATACGTATAAGTGCAGTTGCATCAAGCGGAACTGTTACCGTAAGCATTTCGGGTACAAAACCAGATAAGGAAAAGAAGGTAGAAATTGCTAACAGTACGGTAAGAGTTATAGGAAAAACTGTGGAGCAGGTTTCTGATCCGAGCCTGAAGGCAGGTCAAACAAAGACAGTCTCGGTAGGTAAAACCGGCTATGTAATTGATACTTACAGAAAGGTTTATGAAAACGGCGTTGAAGTTAAGAACGAGTATATGGGCAGAAGCACATATAAAATGGTTCCGCAAAAGAAGGCAGTAGGCGGAGCAGTCCAGAGTGCTCCTGCATATTCTGAAAATGATGTACCTCAGGATGTACCGACATATTCTGACCAAGTGCCAGATGTACCTTATGATGTGCCATCATATTCCGAAAATACGCCGAATGCTCCTGACAGAAGTCCTGCAAAACCGGAGGAACAGATTGGTATAAAACCAAGTAATCCTACCAAGAAGCCAGAGGTGAGCAATACTCCTGCACCGGAGGTTAATAATGTGCCACAGCAAGCGCCTGTGGAAAGTACACCGGAGGTACAAGCTCCGATTGAAAATAATCCACAAGAACCGCAGGCACCACAGGAACCACAAGCTCCTGCTGAGCCTGAAGCACCATCCAAGCTGGATGGTGGGATAATTAGACCAAACCAAAACCCAACAGGCGATGAAGCTATCGAAGGATAATTAGTGAAAGATAAAAAGACCTAGGCGTAATAAAAAGAGGATGTGGATAAAGCTGCAGACAATGGATGCTGTTACTTTATTCTCATCCCCTTTGTAGTATAAAGGAGGGGAGAATATGATACTCATAATAGCAGAAAAACCGTCTCTTGCCAGAAATATTGTATCTGCAATAGGTAATATGAAAAGCGGAGCAGGTTTCTATTACAGCGATAAATATATAGTTACATGGGCTTTTGGGCATCTTTTCTCGCTTTCGGATATAGAAGATTACTCTCCTAACCCAGACGGTAGATGGAGTATGAAGAATATACCGTGCTTTCCGGAAAAATTTATGTTCCGACTTAAAAGGACAGATAAAAATACGGTGGATGCCGGAGTGGAAAAGCAGTATAATGTTATAAAAACACTTTGCGAGCGAACAGATGTGGATACTGTTGTAAATGCAGGGGACTCGGACCGTGAAGGAGAAATTATCATCCGTATTTGCGTTACAAACACTAATATTGATGGTAAGGCATTTAAAAGACTGTGGCTTCCTGACCAGACAAGCCAAACTATTGTGAAAGCTCTTGCCGAAATGAAGGATGAGGCAGAGTACGATAATCTTGCGAACGAGGGGTACGCAAGGACTTTTATTGATTGGCTTTATGGAGTGAATCTTACAAGGTACGCTACTTTGAAAACCGGCAGACTATTAAGAGTGGGCAGAGTTATTGTGCCAATAGTAAAGGCGATATATGACAGAGATATGCAGATACGGCACTTTGTACCAGAAAAGTACTATTCTATCGCAAGCAAGGAGATTACTGCCGGCGAGGAAATAGAGCTTTTGAGTAAGGAGAAGTTTGACAAAAACAGTCTGAAAAAAGCCGAAGAAATGTGCCGGAGGTACAACGAAGCCAAAGCCGTCGTGGTATCTAAGAAAAAGAAAAAGGATACATTAAATCCGGGAAAGCTGTACTCCTTGACAAAGCTTCAGAATGTACTTGGCAAAAAGTATAAAATGTCTATGGAGCGAAGCCTGAGCGTTCTGCAAGGACTTTACGAAAAGGGATATGTGACCTACCCCAGAACAAACTCCGAGTACTTGGCAACAGCGGAGCAGGACAAGGTGAAGGCTATAATAGAAGGTGTAAAAGCTATGGGCTACCCTGTGGAGTTTAAGTTTAAAAAGACTATTTTTGACGATTCCAAGATAGAGTCCCATTCGGCACTTACTCCAACCTACAAAATACCGAAAAAGGAATCTCTCTCACCTGATGAAGTGATAGTTTATTCTGCAATTTTGCGTAGATTTGTTGCAGTGTTCTGCAGTGAGGAATGCGTTGCGGAAAAGAACGAGATAAAGATTAAAGTCGGAGAATTTGAAGAATTTACACTAAAGGGTACGGTTATAGTGGAAAAGGGATGGACAAAGTTTGATGACTATACCAAAAAGGATAAGATCCTGCCTAATCTGAATGAAGGTGATGAGGTGAATATCCTTTTTAAACCTGTGGAAAAGGAGACTACTCCGCCTAAGCACTATACAATAGAAACCCTGAATAACTACCTTAAAAATCCTTTTAAAGAAGACAGACAAAATATCGAAACTGAGGATGATGAGGAAGAATACAAGGCTATATTTGAAGGATTGGAGCTGGGTACAGAGGCAACCCGTACCGGCATTATAAATAACGCCAGAAAAAGCAACTACATAGAGTTAAAAAAAGACGTATATAAAATTTTGCCTGAGGGAGAGTTTTTGATAGAATCTTTAGCCAGAATGAACATCAGCATGGACAAGTACAAAACATCGGAGCTTGGCAAGGCACTGAAAAAGGTCTATCGTGGCGAAATGGAGATACGCGACAGCGTACACTTGGCAGAAAATGAGATTAGAGAAGTTTTTGACAATCGTGACGATAAAAACAGCGATGGCTTTATGGGTGATGTGGTAGGTAAATGTCCTCTTTGCGGAGAAAACGTTGTGAGGGACAGGTACGGTTACAGCTGCGCCGATAAGGCAAAAGGATGCAGCTTTCATGTAAATAATATTATCCTTGGAAAGGTGATTACCATAGAAAACCTTAAAGACCTGATCGAAACCGGAAAGACAAAGAAAATCTCCGGATTTGTGTCAAAAAGAACAGGGAACAAATTTGACGCTTATCTAAAATATGTAAACGGAA
>SVKH01000144.1 GCA_015068545.1 Oscillospiraceae bacterium | reverse complement strand
CTTTCTTAAGTTTCTTCATTTTTTTCACTCCTTAAATTTTTTTATAATCATTCTGATTCTTCATCAGAAAAATTACCGCTATTTAACCAAGTCATCATATTAAGGGATAGAAGATTCCAGCTTTGGAATCCTAAGTTATGAACTCCCTCACCGCTTTCCGGATCGTAATACTCGTGCATTGCTCCATGCTTTTCAATATCACTGCCGAAAAGTGTGATTGTTCTTTCTGCTAAGCTACGGGCTTCCTTGGTAAAGCCGTATTTATACAGACCTTCAAATACCATATAGTTGGCAATTCCCCAGATAGGTCCCAGCCAGCAGGATGGGTTTCCGGATTTTACAATGCGGTACATTTTTTCCATTTTGGATAGTGACCGCACACCGTATGGCGAGTAGAAGGTCTTTTCGTTGAGATAATGCTCGCGGACCATTCTTTCTGCCTGCTCTTTTGTTGCAATTCCTGCCCACATCGCCATAAAACCTGTCCATACACCTATTCTCATAATCAGGCAGCACCAATGTCTTGGGCATCCTGAATGCAATTTCTGTGTCAGGTCTATCGGGGCTAAGTTTATGTCCACACTGTAGAAAAATCCATCGCGTTCATCCCAACAATGCTCCTGAATTGCCGCCTTTAATGCTTCAGCACGCTTCTTGTACTTTTCCTTCGCATCATCAAGACCGAGCATACCAGCAAGCTCTGATACTGCAAGAAGCTCCTTATACATAAGGCAGTTTAAGTAGATTGAAGCAGTACTTCTCTTTGGTCTGTAAAAGGTGCAAGGGTCATTATCCACACCAATTGCAAAGTCATCAACCCAGTAATATAAGCCTGTCTCATGCTTGCACTTATTTTCATAAAATCCAAGGTAAGCTTCTATCAGGTGGAATTTTTCCCTTAGCCACTGGGCATCATTCCCCGTTTTTTCGCAAATGAACAATGCATGTTGTGCAAGACACGGTTTATGGCTGTTGGTAGGTCCCTCTGTATACTCATCCTCGCCAAAGGTATTCGGCTCAATCCAGATTGGCATTGCTCCGTCTTCTTTTACATATTCGAGGAAATTGAGTATGCAGCCCTTTTCATACTCGACTATGTCGCCAAGTTCAGTAAGGCTTCCAAGAGCAAGGTCGGTAAGCCAACTGTCCCAATCCCAGAGAGAATTTGGATAACTTATGCCTGGAACTATAAACTTATACTTCAAGTTGCCGTCAGGCTCACGAAAGCACTCTTTGTAGTTACTCAGCGTATAGTCTTTTATCAGCTGACCATACCTTTCAGTTTGTTTAATATCCATCTCTATCACCTCCTTCAAATTCTATTTTCTCTGCTAAAGCATTGAATTTTATATATTCGTTTTTACCTGGGCATATAGGATACATCCCAAGCACTGCGAAAATATACCATGCTGCTGTTGTTCCATTATCCTCATCCCCGGGGAAGCCATCATCCTTCCATGAAAAGCCTTCGGTGCACATCCTCTTAACCCAATAATTTGTTTTTTCTTTTTCTCCGAGATATGCATAGATAAACGGAATATGGAAGCTTGGTTGATTTGAAATTGCACATTGTCCCCAAGTCCCTGCCATAAACTCCGTCATTTCGTGGATTTCAACCTTATATCCTCCAACACGATACGAAGGAGGTGTCAAAAAGAACTCATCAAGCTTATTTATAAGTCCCTGTTTTCCGCCATATAGCTCCGCTAAGCCGTCTAAATCGTGCTGCACTGCAAAGGTTGTCTGCCAAGCAGCAGCTTCTGTATAATCTTTGCCCCATTTTATCGGGTCAAAGTCAGGCTCAAAGCTTGCGTCCAGTCTTTTTCCTCGCATAAATCCGGTTTCTTTATCAAAAATGTTCCTATAATTCTTTGCTCTTTCGAAGTATTTTTGGGCTTTTTCCTTTTCACCCAGAATTTCCGCTACCACACCAAGACAATAATCACAATATGCAGCATCCAGGGTGAGATTTACGCTTTCCTTATGCTTATCGCTTGGCACATATCCTATCTGCGTGTAGTAACCGCATCCCTCTCTGCCATAAGCAGGATTCTCAGATGGTGTATTTGCGTGCTTTTCCATTCCGGCAAATGCTGTTCTTAGCAAATCCCCTGAAATAATACCCTTTACTGCAGCATCCGCTATAACCGCATCTATCATCGTGCTCGGCATACACTTTTTCGCATCCATGGCAGTCCAGCAGGGAAGCCATCCGCCGTCAATATAGTCAGATGTAAAGCCTTCAAGCATTTCCTTGTATTCCTCTTTTGCGATAAGGGAATACAGCGGATATACTGTTCTGTATGTATCCCAAAAGCCGTTATCGGTATATCTTACGCCATCTTTCACTGCATCCGCAGATGGAGAATAGTGTATGGCTTTCCCATTTTTATTAATTTCATAAGCCCTATGCGGATACAAGAAAACTCTATACATACAACTATAAAATGTTTTCATTGTGTCTTCGTCGGCTTTTATTTTAATTCGGGAAAGATATGAGTTCCAGATTCTTTCATTTTCCTTTTTAAAGGCATCAAAGCTTTCATATTTACTGTCATTCTCAAGATTGACTTCCGCTTGCTCGTAGCTTATGTAAGAAGAAGCAAGCCTAAAGGTTATGTTCTTTCTATTAAGGCATAGGTGAATACCTGTTTTATCCCCCTCAATAGCAGTGCCTGTTTTTTTACCACCACTGTCTTCCACAAGTGTTTTTTCTGCATCTATAGTGCCTTTTTCAAATTCAAACACAAAATATGTTATTGCCGCTCCCTTGTCATAGCCTTTCAGCTCATTGCAGTCTGTACAGCAATATAGCCTTCCCTGTTCGCTGTCGTATTTATATCCATACCTGCCGTCAACAGGCAATACTGATAAATAACAATCAAAATCACTTTCGTAATCCGCTTTAATGAAAGCACCGTACTCCGTCGGAGTAAGCTCAATTGTAGCTCTCGGTCTTGTAAGGTAATACCTCATATAATGCGGCATCAAAACCGTCTTTTCCGCATCAAACCCCGACCATCTGCTGTCTGCCTCTAAATAAGGCTCTTCGCTCTGCGGCTGAATTACAATCGCGCCGTGGTCCCATATCCATGGGCTTGGCTGATGAGTAAGACGA
>SVKH01000143.1 GCA_015068545.1 Oscillospiraceae bacterium | reverse complement strand
ACGGTATCCGCACCTATCGCCCCAAAGGAGCATTCTAAGGAAAACAAATTTCCTACGCCATAATCTACTATTGCTATCATCTATACTTCGCTAGCCTTTCTGTTTATTACAATACTCCCTTTGTGGAAGGTACTCTGTCTGCACATTTTTCGTCAATTGCAACTGCCATACGGATTGCTCTTGCCGCCGCTTTGAATGCGCCTTCTATGATATGGTGAGAATTAACACCGGCAAGCTGGTTAAGGTGCAAGCTGCACTTTGCTTCCCGAACAAATCCCAGCCAAAATTCTTCGCAGAGTTCTGTGTCAAAATCACCAACTTTTTGAGTAGGAATATCCAGTGCATATCCCAAGCAGCCTCGTCCTGAAAGATCAACTGCACTTAAAATCAGGGCTTCGTCCATGGGAAGTGCTATGCTACCATATCTTACAATGCCCTTTTTATCACCAAGAGCCTGATAAAATGCCTGACCAAGACAAATGGCAATATCCTCCGCTGTGTGATGATAGTCTACATCAATGTCACCAACACACTTCACCTCAAGGTCGAACATACCATGGGATGCAAATAGTGTCAGCATATGGTTAAGAAACCCACAGCCTGTATCTATCTTGGATATTCCTGTACCATCAAGATTCAGCTTCAGGCTGATTTTGGTTTCTGCAGTATCACGTTTTATGATTGATTCTCTCATTTTCAAAAAAGCTCCTATCTTAATATGTTAGAAAGAGTGCTGACCAGCTTTTCCATCTGCTCCCTGGAGCCTATGGTTATTCTGTTGTAATCTGCAATCTTTTTATCCGAAAAATGCCGCACCAATATGCCGTTTTCCCTCAGCTTTTGATAAATTTCCTCACCGGTTTTACTATCACTCTTTGCAAAGATGAAATTCGTTTTTGAGTCGGTGCAGGTGAACCCTAGCTTTTCAAGCTCCGCTTTTGTATATTCTCTGTTTTTCTGAATCTCTAGGCAGTTTGCCTTTGTGTATTCATCATCCGAAAGGCAACCTATACCTGCCGCCATTGTCATTGAGTTTATATTATATGGGTTTGTGGAATACTTTACCGCATTGAGGTCGGCAATAAGCTCTTTGCTGCCTATGCCAAAGCCCAGTCTTGCTCCTGCCATAGAACGGGACTTGGAAAAGGTTTGAGTCACCAAAAGATTTGGATATTTATCCACCAAGGCGACTGCACTCTCACAGCCAAAGTCCACATACGCCTCATCAATAACCACTACGTTATCCGGATTTGAGCTTACTATCCTCTCTATATCCGAAAGTGGCAAAGCTATGCCGGTAGGTGCATTTGGATTTGCAATAAATACCGTTTTATTAACGCCTATATAGTCCTCTACATTTATAGTAAAGTCCTCATTAAGCGGAATTTCCTCATAGGGCAGATTATTTATCTGAGCAAAAACCTTGTAAAAACCGTAGGTAATTTCCGGAAAAACTGCCGGAGTTTTGTCATCGCAATATGCCATAAAGGCAAAATTTAAAATTTCGTCCGATCCATTAGTCAAAAGAACCTGATCCTTACCTACCCCCAGCATTTCCGACAACTGTTTTACCAGTTCTCCGCAAGTAGGATCAGGATAAAGATGCAGTTTTTTGGCATACTCTCCTGCAAGCTTAACCGCTTTTTCTGAAGGTGGATATGGTGATTCGTTAGTATTTAACTTGATATAGTCATTGTCCTTTGGCTGTTCTCCGGGGACATACGGCACCAAGCTCTTGTACTTTTGAGAAAAATATTTACTCATTCTATTTAACTCCTGTTTAGAGATTTAGTCTTCAAGTCTTATTACAGCACTTTTTGCATGGGCTGTCAAGCCTTCTTTTTTCGCAAAATATTCTACATCGCGTGCCACCTTTTCAAGAGCAGATTTTGTATAATAAGTGTATTGTGTCTTTTTTACAAAATCGTCCACAGACAACGGGCTTGAGAATTTAGCTGTACCGCTTGTAGGAAGCGTGTGATTTGGGCCGGCATAATAGTCACCCAAAGCCTCTGGGCAATTTCTGCCCATAAAGATTGATCCTGCATGACGGATTGCGTCCAGATAGTCAAATGGATTGTCCACGCAAAGTTCCAGATGCTCCGGTGCTATCTCGTTGGCTATCTCGATGCTGACATCAAGGGTATCTGCTACAATGATTTTACCGTTATTATCAATAGATGCTCTTGCAATTTCCTCACGCTCCAGCACTGGTATCTGCACTTCAAGCTCCTCTGATACTGCCTTTGCAAGGTCGTAGGAATCTGTCACAAGAACTGCACTTGCCATTTTATCATGTTCCGCCTGAGACAGCAGGTCTGCTGCAACGTGTTTCGGGTTTGATTTTCCGTCCGCTACTATGAGTATTTCACTCGGTCCTGCAATCATGTCTATGGAAACTTCGCCAAACACCTGCTTTTTCGCCTCTGCCACAAAGGCATTACCCGGTCCTACTATTTTATCTACCTTTGGCACAGATTCAGTTCCATACGCCAAAGCCGCGATAGCCTGCGCTCCGCCTAACTTGAATATCTTAGTAACTCCTGCAATTTTCGCAGCCGCCAGTATTACAGGATTCACCTTTGAATCTGCCCCCGGTGGAGTTACCATAACAACCTCGCGACAACCCGCTATAACAGCAGGAATGGAGTCCATTAAAACAGTTGATGGATATGCCGCTGTACCTCCCGGTACATACAATCCGGCACGGTCTACCGGAATAACCTTCTGTCCGGTTACTATGCCCTCTTCATCGTTTATTATAAAGCTTGTCCTTACTTGCTTTTCGTGGAATTTACGAATATTTTTTGCTGCTTTTTCCAGTATTTCTATAAATTTATCATCCACAAGCTCCATGGCCTCGGCAATTTCCTCTTCCGATACCAAAAGGCTTGTAAGCTTTGCCTTATCAAACTTTTCGCAATACTCAAAAAGCGCCTTATCCCCGTTGTTCCTGACGTTATCTATTATCTCTGCCACTATCTCCTCTACATTTATATCGGAGACTGCTCTTGCAAAAATGTCTTTATTATCAACTTCGCCATATTTAAGTATTTTAATCATTTTTCTTTCCTTTCTACCTGTTCCTCAAGGCTTTTTATAAGCTTTTCTATCTGTGGTGTTTTA
>SVKH01000142.1 GCA_015068545.1 Oscillospiraceae bacterium | reverse complement strand
CGGAAGATGTGACAGAAACGATTTTGCAGGGGACATATCCGAAAGAGACTATGAAAACAATATCCAAGCCGGAGAAAGCTTTGAGGCAGAATATGAAATAGAGCTTGCGTAAATAGATATAAATTATGTAAAGATGCAGCCAGCAAGGTCTGTACCTAAATGAGGAGGAATATAGATGAATATATTATCTATTGGGAACAGTTTTTCGGAAGATGCACAAAGATATATTCATGATATAGCAAGAAACGCAGGAGTGACACTCAATACTTACAATCTTTATATAGGCGGATGTCCTCTTGAGTGGCATTTTCGCTATATGCTCTCTGAGGAAAAAAAGTATACTCTTTGTGTAAACGGGCATAATACATATTTTTTCACTTCTATCAAGGAGGCACTCCTTTCCTGTGCGTGGGATGTGGTAACCTTTCAGCAAGTTAGCCATTTTTCGGTGGATTATGAAACTTATCAGCCGTACCTTAATGAGCTTGTATGCTATGTCAAAAAGCATTGTCCAAAGGCTAAGGTGGCTATTCATCAGACATGGGCATATGAAGAGGGAAGTGACAGATTAATAAAAGAACTTAAATATCAAACTCGTAAGGATATGTTTGAAGATATAAAAAAGGCATATATAGATGCCGCAAGGGACATAAATGCCGATATAATCATTCCGTCGGGAGAACTGATGGAGGCTCTTTCCGAGTCGGGGATAAAAGTGCATAGAGATACCTTCCATGCAAGCTTGGGCGTGGCAAGATATGCAATAGGACTGCTATGGTACGCAGTACTTACAGGGAAAAGTATTAAAGGGGATAGCTTTAATCTGCTAGATGAGAAAGTAACAGATGAGGAGAGAAAGATTGTTCTAAAGTGCGTTGAGGATACTGTAAAAAGCTTAGTATAACGGGAGTGGATACATTGAAAATCTTAATTACTTTAATATACATAACTCTTATAGGTCAAGTATGCTTTTTTGCGGGAGTAATACTGCCAAGGAAAATCTTTAATGAAAATGCTTTCCCTTTCAGGCTTTTCAAATGGGAAAAGGATGGCAGCTTTTTTCGGTTTATCAGAGTGAAAAAATGGAAATCGAAGGTCCCTGATATGAGCAAATACACTCATATTATTTATCCAAAAAGAGTCCCTACTAAGGTGACTTCAAAGGAAGTTGACCGACTGATAAAGGAGTCATGTGTGGCAGAGGCTACGCACTATGTTTTGTCCTTTTTTGGATTGGGAATTTACTGGATATGGAAGGACAAAGTGGGAAAATGGCTCACAGTCCTATATATTTTAGGGAATATTCCTTTTGTAGTGATACAAAGATACCTAAGACCAAAATACTTAAGAGTAAAAGAAAAACTTATCATCAGGGAGGAAAGACAATATGCAGAGGTATGACTACAGTGGATTTTCGCTAAGACGGCTGAATGATCCCAGGTTTTCACACGCAAAATTACTAGTATTCTGGCCTATATTCGGCTTGGTTTTTAACTTTCTTGAAAGGGTTTTTAATCCCGAATTTCATGACATTTATTGCAAGCTGGATGATTACATACCATTTTGTGAATACTTTGTTATACCATACTACTTCTGGTTTTTGTACTTAATAGGGATTCAGATTTACGGATTTTTCTATGATGTTCCTGTTTTTACCAAGTATATGAAGTTCACTATGCTCACTTACGGTATATGCTTCCTTGTGTACCTTGTATACCCTAATGCGCAGCAGCTAAGACCGGAAAGTTTTGATAGGGACAACATTTTTACGCATGTTGTAGGAATGCTGTACGATTTCGATACAAATACAAATGTCTGTCCGTCTATGCATGTAACCGGTTCATACGCGGTATATTTCTCAGCGAAACACAGCAAGCTTTTCGGGAACAAACCAATGAAAATAGCTTTCTATTTGACAACCTTGGTAATTTGTGCATCTACGGTGTTTTTAAAGCAGCATTCCATAATAGATGTTTTTGCAGGGATTATAGTTTCGTACATTTGCTATCCGATTGTGTTTAAAAAAGAAAAACTGTCGGAGCAGATTGATGAGAAAGAATTGCAGTACATATAAGATGGTATGAAAAAAGTAAATAATGGCAAGAAAAATCATGATTCTTCTTGCCATTATTTTTTTATTTTCTTATTCGGTTTTTTAATTTATACCATACATTGTTTGCAGTAGAACAACTTTTTCCACAGTCTAAAGCAGTGTAATAATGAAATATTATACCTTTTTATAATTCTTTTGTTTTTTTGTATGCTGCCTCTACTGCTTCTGCTACTGCACCTCGGAAGGCATTTTTCTCAAGAGAATGAACTCCTGCTATGGTAGTTCCTCCAGGGGAGCATACGTCATCCTTTAGTTTGTCGGGATGCTCGCCGGTAGATATAACCAATTCCGCAGCTCCTGACAGTGTTTTTGCTGCATAGGAGATAGCTTTGTCACGAGGTAGTCCGCATTTAACTCCGCCGTCTGCCAATGACTCTATAAACATATATATCCATGCAGGTCCGCAACCTGAAATACAGCTTGCCGCATCTATCAGGTTTTCGCGTATTTTGTCAAGAGTGCCTGCAAATTTTAATAGGTTTAGAAAATCATCACAATCGTCTACAAGGGAGTTCTTGCAGTAAAGTATCATCCCTTCGCCTATGGAAACAGGTGTATTTGGCATTATACGGATGATTGGGTATGGTTTGCCTATCTCATCCTCAATAAAGGATATAGACTTTCCTGCTGCCATAGTCACCAGTATTGGCGGTGTTGTTCTTTTATCTAAAACCGGTGCAATCTCTTTAAGTACAAATGGCAAAATCTGAGGTTTTACCCCAAGGAAGATGTATTCTGCATTTGTGGCTATATCCTCATTGTCTGTACAGTTGCAGGAAAGATCATTTGCAAGGTTTTCTGCCTTTTTTGTATCTTTATCGGAAATGGCTATGGTGCGTCCTGTTTTTGAAATAGCTTTTGCAAGTGCACCACCCATATTTCCTGCACCTATAAATCCAACGTCGTATTTCATTCTATCACGTATAATTAAAACCATCTCGAAAGGGGTGGTTTTTAATTATTTCTCCTTTCCTAAAATTTGTTATATTCGCAGGAGTAGCTACCTGCGATATAATAAAGACAAGCACTGTGGATTTGTATC
>SVKH01000006.1 GCA_015068545.1 Oscillospiraceae bacterium | reverse complement strand
AAGATAAGATTTCCCACAGCGTAGGCTGGTAAGGACCCATGAAGACTACATGGTTGATAGGTCAAAGGTGTAAGTGTGGTAACATATTTAGCTGATTGATACTAATAGTCCGAGGGCTTGACCAAAGTATATGATATATACGGTTAAGTTCAAGAGATAGAATATATATGGAATAAGAGAGAGACTAGAATCTGAAGATGGATACATTATTTAGTTTTGAGGGTACAACCCCAAAATCCGGTGACGATAGCAAAGAGGTCCCACCCGTTCCCATCCCGAACACGGAAGTTAAGCTCTTTAACGTCGATGATACTTGGCGGGTGACTGCCTGGGAAAGTAGATAGTTGCCGGAACTGAACTTAAAGTTCAGCATAAAGATGGCAATCTGTTATGCGGATTGCCTGAATATGGCCCGTTGGTCAAGTGGTCTAAGACACCGCCCTTTCACGGCGGTAACACGAGTTCGAATCTCGTACGGGTCACCACTATTTGTCAAAAGCCTTTCGAAAGAAAGGCTTTTGATAGATATGGGCCATTAGCTCAGTTGGTTAGAGCATCCGGCTCATAACCGGACGGTCCAAGGTTCGAGTCCTTGATGGCCCACCAAAAACCCTCGTTCGCAAGAACGGGGATTTTTACTTATTACCTCTTCACTTTTCCCTAAATACGAACGAGGATTTTGAAGTAATAAGTAATAGTGAATAAGGAAGAGGTTAAGGTGGCTTTGCTTACGCAAAGCTTATTTTATATGTGCATCTAAACCATTCGACTATTCCACTTCAGAGTAAGCTATATATTGCTTGCTCTGATTTTTTATGAAAAAAACCAGTGTGCTTATTTTGCTGCTCTTTTATTTTCGTAAAAAGGTCTCGCTTGACTTATCTGTTCATTTGTAAAGCCACTTTTAAGCTGTTCACTGTTGCTAGCACCATTTTATAAATTGTCTTCGAAACAAGCTGCAACTCTATTGCTGCATCATTTTTTCTATTAAATTGTCAAAAACTCTTGTATAATGTAGTGCTGTGGGTGTATAATACTTGGTAGAATTTGTCATCAAAAGCAATGGAGGTACTTATATGAAAAAATTGTTGGTGATAATTTTTACATCGCTGGTTATGTTTTCTACCTGCGTTAGTGCAAATTATCAGTATTCTGATACACAAATCGGTTATGCCATTTTATTTAATGGTGAGGTGACAGGAGATACATCGGTTGTTTTAAACGACGTACATCATGTTCCGCTTAGAAGAATTTTTGAAAAAATGGGTGCACATGTGTTTTACCGAAACAGTGACCGCCAGATACTTGCCTTATCCCGTGACGGAGATGAAATACGTCACATTGTAGGTGATACTGCCATTACTGTAAATGGAGAACGAAAAGTATTCCAGACCTCGTCCCTTTTGGCAAATAACGAAACTTACATACCAATAGATATGATATCGGCTGCTTTGTGCCCTGATGGAATTTCCTATGATAACTTGCAGCTTAATATTCAAAAATATCTTTTCAGCAGCGATTATCACATGCAGATTAAGGATGTACTGGATGTGTCGGGGTATAGCAATTTTTATCCGGAAAAATTTAAAAGATATATAAATTATCATGTTAATATGCCGGCATACAATATGCAGGAGGTACTGTTTAGAGTAAATTTGGGACTGGACATACCTTTTTACGAAAATGTGACTACAATCCAAAACCCTTACGAGCTTTTGGTACTGGTTAACAAATATAATCAGTTGCCGGCAGGTTTTACCCAATATAACTTGGTTCATATGGACAAACAGCTTACTTCAAATGACGGAAAAGAATACTTGCTTGCCGGAGTGGCTTACGAAAAATATGTACAGATGTATAATGCTGCTAAAGGTGCAGGACTTTCGATGAAGGTTGTATCCGCATATAGAACAGAGGATTATCAGAGAAGCCTGTACAATAATAAGGTAAAAGCATCGGGGAAAGCTTATGCCGATAGCTATTCGGCAAGAGCAGGCCATTCCGAGCATCAGACAGGCTTGGCGGTGGATATAAATTCCACAAAAGGCACATTCGAAAACACACCTGAATTTGCGTGGCTGCAGCAACACGCCCATGAATATGGATTTATCATGAGATATCCAAAGGGCAAGGAGTGGATTACCGGATATGCCTACGAGCCATGGCATTACCGCTATGTGGGAAATGATGTGGCATGGATTATACATCAAGAAGGCATAACGTACGAAGAGTATTATGTAAAATATATTTTAGAAAATGAATTCAAATAAAATGAGAGATATAATCAGAGAGTGGATTATTATTGGAACAATAACAGCTAGATCTTTTCGATTTGTAACGTAACAAAGAATAACAAAAAAAGTCCTTATTCTAGGACTTTTTTGTTATTTCTATCTATATGCAGGGGCTTTTACAGTGTCTTGTCTTTTTACTCCTGTTAGTACAGGGTATGGATACTTTGTGTTGGCTGCTGTCCATACATCATCACTATTTTGGGTGTTTGCCCAACCCAGAAGACCGCCTTGGGACAGAGGTTTAAAGAAGAAGCTTATGTCCTGCATAACTTGGCCGCTTTTTATGATGCAATTTTCATCTTTTGATTTTATTTTTTCGGAATTTATCAACATTTTATCTATGCTGTAATTGTCGCCAAGCTCACTTAGGGAGTGTCCGCCATATACTGCACCGGTTTTTTGCGTACCGTTGATAATTGGGTTTAGCGCTACATTTTGCATCACAAAGCTTTCTTCCGAATATCCACATATGCCGCCGGTATACACGCTTTCTGAGCCTGAAGAGAATATATTTTCCGTAGAGTATGAGCTTTGAATGTTTGATTCGGAAATACAGCCTGCCAATCCGCCTATGTAGCCCTCATAGCTTTTAGCATATAGTTCACCGGTGGAATAGCAATTATAAATAAGAGCATTTTGAAGGCTTCCGCACACTCCGCCTGCATACATATAATCTTTGCATTCTGCATTGAGTTTGCACCATGTACTGTTTTTGTATAGCTGAGAGCCTATTGCAGTTCCGCATATGCCGCCTATGTAGGCGCCTTCATTTTTGGAAAATACCTTTATATCAGCATGATTTTCAAAAAGATAGCCTCCGTCATCGCAACCGGAAATTCCGCCTGCGGCAATGTTCTGACCATTTGCGTTTATAGTGCCGGAGAATAGGCTGTTCTTTATAATGCCGCTGTTATATGCACAGATACCGCCAACGGTAGCATTGTCGTTGTCTGTGGTTAAGATTCCCTCTGCAGTACAATCTGATATTTCTCCGTAGTTTTCAAGGGTGATAATACCGATAGAACCTGCTTTTTTTGTCTTTATGTTACCGCTAACGGTACAATGTTCAATATAGCCGTAGTTACATCCGGAAAGAATGGCTCCGTTAGATACCGGCTTGGATTCGGCATCTTTTATGATCAAATTGCGGACTAAGCCACCGGATATGTTTGAAAACAGTCCGTCCTGATCATTTAAAATCAGATTGTGTATAGTTTTGCCATTTCCGTCAAGACTGCCACTGAAGCCTTCCGTTTTACAAAGGCTCTTCCAGGAGCCACTAAGGTATATGTCACAGCCTATGATGTAGTGAGCCTTTGGGTTTTTGTCTATGCCTTTTAGGTCGGTTGCATTCCTGATTTCTATTGGAAAACACATCATTTTTCCGGCTTCAGGATTTGGTGCACTGGTCTTTGATGGACACGGAAAACGGAAGCCGCTTTGCGTAAAGCTCCAGTCTTCGGCATTCCACCCAAGGTTTTTTGTATAAAATTCCATGGTAACAAGTTCCGAAAACTCTGCATTCATTCCGTCTTTTGAATTCTTGTCCGAAGCTTGACTTTCAGAGTTTGTTGCAGCATCGGAATAACAGTAGTTGTTGGTTGTAATTGCATCGTGTCTGTTTGTAGTTATTCTACCGCTGCTGTGTGTCATAGTATCGTAGACGCTTTTGCCTGCAAATACGCAATTTTTTATTTTACCGCCCTGATTTGTGCCTGATATACCTCCGGCATACATATCTGCCGCTACGATCTCGGTGGCAACAAGGCAGCCATATATTTCGCCAAAGTTCTGACCGCAGATGCCCCCTGCAAAACTGGAGGATGCAGTGGAGTATAGTACAGCCACGCAGTTTTTGATGGTTCCTTCGTTAACTCCGCATATACCGCCGGTGCAGTTGGTTTTTGCAGAAACAAAGCCTTCCACTACGCAGTTTTCTATGGTCGAGTTCTTTATATGTCCTGCAATTATACCAATGTTTCGTTTTCCGCTTATATCCGCACTAACAGTAAGATTTTTTACAATTCCGCTTTCTATGGAAGAAAAAAGCCCTTTATTTTCTCCTTCTCCGCTGATTACTATTCCGGAGATTTTGTGCCCGTCACCGTCTAATGTTCCCGAAAATCCGTCAATGGCATCCCATTTGCCGGTCACTTTAATGTCGTTTTCCAGCTTGTATGCCTTGCTGGGTCTATGGCGCATTTGATCAAGCTGGCCTTCGGTGTATACTATGTAAGGGTTTTCCTTTGAGCCATCTCCTTTGGTGAAGGAAAACGGTGAAATACTTTTTAGAACAGAGACCTTTCCTGCTTCGCCGGAATCTGCAACAGCGCGCAAGGTGATGTCATATTTTTCATTCATGTTGAGCTTAATATCTTTCACAACTTCGGTATTGGCAAAGGGGATACGGCACAAAGGCTCATTTGCTACAAAACTTTTCCCGCTTGAAGTGCTTATGCTATAATACACATTGCAAGGGCGGTTGGTCATTACAGAAATTGAGATGCTATTGAATAATCCTTTGTCGGCTAGCTTTGGATATCCGCTTATAAATCGGATTTTTGTCTTGTTTTCGTTGTGATATTTGTATAAAAGAGCCAAAAGCTCTCCTTTTGTCATATAATGTTCAGGGTCGGTGTATTTTTGCGACATATCCACAAATAGCTTGTTTTTTACTGCGTAGGAGTAGTGCTTTCTGGCGTATTCCATTAGTCCGGGAACAGGAGGCCCGTCCTCGGTCATTTTGTAGTATCTGCCGAGGATTGACACTGCTTCCTGACAGGTGATAAGTCCGTATGGTCTTGCGGTACCGTCACCGTAACCGGAGATTATTCCGTTGGCTCCGGCAAGTGTCATGCTGTCGTAAAACCAGTCGGTTTCATTTACATCACTAAATTGTGCCTTCCCTGGAGAAAGGTCGAAAAACTTGGTTGTCATCATGATAAATTCTGCTCTGCTGGCTAGTTTCTCGCTTTCAAAATCGCCGTTTTCGTTGCCTGCTATTATGTTATTTTCAAAAGCATCCCGTACATAGCTTTCGTAAATAGAGCTTTCTGCATAGGCACAAAGGCTCATCGACAGCATCAGCAAAATCAAAATTGCCTTTTTCATAAATGACACCTCCTTTTCTACATAATAGGGGAAAATAACCTGAAAAAACCTTCCTTTATAATTCTTATTATTCCTCGTTTTTTATACTCCTCCATAGTCAGCATGCTGCAAATCTCCTCGTCGTCTTCAAAAATTTCTCTGTGCAGAGTTGCAGTTTTTTCGCTGTACATGAAGGAATTTATCTCAAATAGAAGTTTAAAGCTTCGTATGTCAATATTTGTAGTACCTACTGTGAGTATTTTATCGTCCACGGTTATAGTCTTGGAATGGATAAACCCAGGGTAGAGAAAAACTTTTATTCCATGCTCCAAAAGCTCGTCCATATAGGACATAGTTGTGTGGTACACGTACTTCTTGTCCGGTACTCCGGGAATCATTACACGGACGTCAATTCCGGATTGTGCCGCTATGCAAAGAGCCGTTAAAAACGCCTGATCCGGAACAAAGTACGGTGTCTGGATATAGATATACTTTTTGGCGTTATATATCATTTTGAGCATTCCATTTTTTATTTCCTCGTGCTTTGTGTCAGGTCCGGACGCCACCACCTGCATACCCACCTGCTCATCTTGAACCTTGCCGGAATATGGCTTTACTTCCACTTCTTTTCCGGTGGAAAACTGCCAGTCTAATGCAAAATATCCGTTGATATATTCCACTGCTTCACCTATGATTTTAAGGTGGGTGTCACGCCATGGCAAGTTCTTTCGCTTATTTTTGCCCATGTATTCGTCGCCTATGTTCATGCCGCCCACGTAGGCTATTTCGTTGTCGATAACCACGATTTTGCGGTGGTTTCTGTGGTTGATTTTGGAAGCGGAAAATACTCTTACCGGAAAAAACTCCGCAACTTCACAGTTTGGTTCTGCTCTCAATTTGTCGAATATGCGTTTTGGTGTCAAAAGTGAGCCAAGGCCATCGTACATAAGCTTCACTTTTACGCCCTCTTTGGCTTTTTTTAATAGAGCATCTACTATGCGGTTACCGATGGTATCGTTTCTTATGATAAAGTACAGAACATTTATGCTCTCGGTGGCGCTTTCTATGTCTTTAAGCAGGCTTTCGTACTTTGCGGTAGCCTTGGTAAAAATCTCTACCGAATTATTCTGAGTGTACACCGAAGCACAGTTCAGGAAATAGTTTATCATGTCGGAGTATGCGGCATTTTCGTACTCTTTTAAAAGCTCTTTCTGAGTGGAAAGGATGTATTCTTCGCGCATCTCAAGTTTTTGCCGATATTTTCGCATAGAGTACGAATGTACGCCAACGCCGAACACAACGTACAAAATACCGCCTACTACCGGCAAAAGGATGAACGCCATTACCCATGCCATGGTGGTAGTGGGATTGTTTTTTCTAAAGCAGATGAGAATGATGATGGTGATAAAGTTCAGTACATATATTGTTTCTATAACCAACGTCCAATCGATCATGTTTTTTTCCTCCAAAGATAATCAATTGCACCACAAAATACCAATCCCCATGCTGTTCCTGCAAAATCTATAAATACATCTTGTATCTGGCTTCCTCTGCCCTCGAAAAATAGCTGCAGGTATTCGTCAACGCAGGCGGTTAAAAGCCCGAAGAACAATACATAGACTGTTTTTTCCTTAAATTTACCTGAAAAGCTGCCACAAAGTAGGAATCCCTGCAGGGAAAATTCTAAAAAGTGGGCGGTTTTTCTCACAATGTTCTGAAGAGTGTTTATATCGGGATGATATGCAAACAGTCCCAAAAACCAATCAAATATTTTTACCAAGTTTCCGCTGGATTGAGCAGAACTCTCTGCTGTTTTTAATGAGTTGCTGAATATAAATGCCGTTGCCAATACAGTCAGTATTCTGAAAACAACTTTCTTGTTCATTAGTTTCTTCCTTATTATACAGTAAATTAAGAATATTATATCATAAATCTATAATTTGTGAATAGTTTTGGTTTAAATTTTATGCAAATTCTGCAAAAAGTTAAAAAAATGTCAAAAATTTAACGTAAGGGACTTGTATATTTTTAAAATTTGGTGTAAAATAGATACAATAGACAAAAATGGTATTTTTTGTTTAAATTAAATTTATAATAAATGGAGGAATTTTAACATGGCAGTTAAAGTTGCAATTAACGGTTTTGGACGTATCGGCCGTTTGGCGTTCCGTCAAATGTTCGGTGCAGAGGGATATGAGATTGTTGCTATCAACGATTTGACAGATCCAAAAATGCTTGCTAACCTTTTGAAGTATGACACAGCTCAAGGTGGCTACTGCGGTACAATCGGCGAAGGTCTTCACACAGTAGAAGCTGGCGAAGGCGCTATCACAGTTGACGGCAAAAAGATCACAATCTATGCTGAGAAGGATGCTAAGGATCTTCCTTGGGGCGAAATCGGCGTAGACGTTGTTTTGGAATGTACAGGTTTCTACTGCTCAAAGGATAAGTCACAGGCTCACATTGATGCCGGTGCTAAGAAGGTAGTTATTTCTGCTCCTGCAGGTAACGATCTTAAGACAGTTGTTTTCGGCGTAAACGAAGGCATTCTTACAGCTGATGATACAATCATCTCTGCTGCTTCTTGTACAACAAACTGCTTGGCTCCTATGGCTAAGGCTCTTAACGATTATGCACCAATCCAAGCTGGTATCATGTCTACAATCCACGCTTACACAGGTGACCAGATGATTCTTGACGGTCCTCACAGAAAGGGCGACCTAAGAAGAGCAAGAGCAGGTGCTGCTAACATCGTTCCTAACTCAACAGGTGCTGCTAAGGCTATCGGTCTTGTTATCCCAGAGCTTAACGGCAAGCTTATCGGTTCTGCACAGAGAGTTCCGGTTCCAACAGGTTCAACAACAATCCTTACAGCTGTTGTTAAGGGTACAGACGTTACTGTTGATGGTATCAACGCTGCTATGAAGGCTGCTGCTTCAGAAAGCTACGGCTACAATGAAGATCAAATCGTTTCTTCTGACGTTATCGGTATGAGATATGGCTCATTGTTCGATGCTACTCAGACAATGGTTTCTAAGGTTAGCGACGATATATACGAAGTACAAGTTGTTTCTTGGTATGACAACGAAAACTCATACACAAGCCAAATGGTTAGAACAATTAAGTACTTTGCTGAACTTAACTAATTATAATTACAAAAATCGGTCAGTTAAACTGACCGATTTTTTTGTGAAAAATACGCACAAAAAGACTTGTCATATGGGGTGTACCCTTAAGGACAGTAAAAGGTCGCAGTGAATTTCACTGCGACCTTTTATATTTTGTCACTACGGGTATTAGTTTTTAAGTTTATTTCCGCAATTCGGGCAGAAATCATTTTTGTTTGAAACAATATTATTACATTTCAGACACATTATCGTATTTATTAATTTTGGTTTTCTACTTTGTTTTATATAATGACACAATAAACATATAACACCCAATATAAGTAATACTATTCCAATAACAATTATTGTTATTGAACTATCGACAGCCGACCTATCATAATATTGGTATAATCCATATCCTTGCGAACTGGAGTCATTATAGGCAATTGCTCCTATAATTGTAGTAATTGTACCAACTATTGAAAACAGCCATCCCATTGTTAACATTGATTTCTCACTCCTTTTTTTATCTATTATTTGTTTGATTTCCACATTTTGTACAAAAAGCAGTATTTTCTTCAAGTGCTGTTCCGCATGCATTGCAATAAATAATTGATTTGGTTTGTGAAATATTTTTTCTTTTGTTTAGCTTTATTATATTTACTATATGCCAAGGTATAAGTATAGTAATTGTTAAAAGAACCCTTATATTGTTATAAGCAAGGCAAATAATACTATAATTAATTTCACATACAAAAACAGTTATCATACTAATCCAATTCAGTATTAGTATTGGTATTGCCATTTCTCTTTTAACACTGCTAATAAATTTTTTACATATAAGATGAGTAGAAATGCAAATTATTAATGAACAAACATTCCAAAAACCAATACTTACTATTGTATTTCCTACAGAAAAAATAAACATTTTTATCCTCCTTTCATTATTGTATTTGTAAAACGCTTTTTTTAAAATAAAAAATGCGCCAACCGAAGCAGACGCATAAAAAACGCAAACTCCGATTGTCGCCAAACAAACTCAAGATAGAATAAAGGATATTCCAAACACTCTAACTCTGAAGAACTTGCGTTTTTATCAAATTCATAGAATTAGAGTATTACAAAAACCGGGTAAAATATTCCTATAAAATAAAAATACCCTTTAATCATCTATCTTATTAAATTGAGTTTATTTGGCATAATTATTATAGCACATTTTATATGATTTATCAATACTTTTATTGAAATTCAGCAATTTGACATAATGAATTTTGTCCGGTACTGTAACAAGCAGGGAAGATGTATGGCATCTTCCAAAAATTTAGGATATTCCTAAGACCTTATAAACAGCAAGAGCAAGCCCTTGCCCTGCAATAAAAGGCAGAAACGAAATTTCGTTTCTGCCTTTTAAAATTACTGTCCTTTAGAGTAGACCTCCTACTGCAAGTCTTTTTAAGTAGCCTTTGCATTCATAATAGATGCAGGTTATTTAATCTAAATTTTGCACTATCGTGCAAAGCAAAATTATCGCTCTGCAATAGCTAAATTGCTTCTTTGAAATAGCTAAATCTAATTCGCAATAAGCTGACCAAAGGTCAATTTAGCTACGGAGTAATTTATCATGCGTTTGCGCATTTATCTCGTATATGCGAATTTGGATAAAAAAAGACGGTAGATTTTTTATCAAAATCTACCGTCTTTTTTGGCAGCGGGAACAGGATTCGAACCCGTACAGAGTGAGTCAGAGTCACTAGTGCTACCTTTACACCATCCCGCTATATTAATTTTTTGGTGCGAGGGACGAGACTTGAACTCGCAAGGTATGAACCACACGCCCCTCAAACGTGCGCGTCTGCCGATTCCGCCACCCTCGCTTATTTCAACTATAAGATTATATCAGCTTTTTTTTCTTTTGTCAAGGTGTTTTATGATATTTTATAAATATTATTGTAGGCATACATAAAAGAGCGACTAATGCTATATATCCTGCAAAAAAAATAACCCTTAATGCTAGTCAAAAACATAAAAGATGTATATGCGATAGAGCCGAGTTTTGAATTTATGAAATTTTTTTCAAATAAAAATCCGAACCCACTACCGACAGGTACAAAGTTCGGATTTCTACTGTTTGGTGCGGATAACAGGACTTGAACCTGCATGAAATTGCTTTCACATGGACCTGAACCATGCGCGTCTGCCAATTCCGCCATATCCGCATATTAAGTTTTAACCTCATAATTTTTACACGGGAGAGGTAACCCGAGGAGGAGCAAATCGCTTAATCCTCTAATATGAAAACGGATAAACCGAATCCATCAGCTTTTTGCAAGTATGACTTGAGAAAAACTATAATACTTAATCCTCAATACATCCAACAACTTAATAATTATACTATGTGGGAGCAAATTTGTCAATTGAATTTTCACATTTTACTAAAAAATGTTAATAAATATATTTACGAGATATTGAATATAAGATAAAAATATAGTAAAATATAAACAACATATTGCATTATGAATGGAACTGTTGAGTGATAAGATTTTAGCGATTAAATTTGCGTAAGGAGGATATAAGGTATGGGAATGGTTATGCTGACTGCACTTGGAGTGGGCGGAGCTACAGTGATAGGAGCTGTCATAGGTTTTATTTTCAAGAATATTTCTCACAAATTCAGCGATATTGTACTTGGGTTTGCTTCGGGCGTGATGCTTTCGGCGGCGGTAGTGGGATTGATTCTGCCGTCTATGGAAATAGGGAATAATATGTGGATTGTGGTAGTTGGCATTTTCGCCGGAGCTTTGTGCCTTAGCCTTATCGATAGAGCCATACCGCATATACATAGCCTTGCAATTGGAGATAAGGAAAGGCATCCTAAGTCTAACAAAAAACTGGACAAAGTGATGCTTTTTGTGCTTGCTATCGCTATACACAACCTTCCGGAGGGAATAGCCGCCGGAGTAGGATTCGGTACAGGAAATGTGGCAGAAGCCTTCACCATAGCCGCAGGCATTGCCCTGCAGAATATTCCGGAAGGAATGGTGATAATAGGGCCTATGCTGTCGGTAGGTGTAGGAAGGGGAAAGACGTTTATGCTTGCCCTTATGACAGGTCTGGTGGAAGTGGTTGGTACTTTGATAGGGTACTTTGCGGTTAGTGTTTCTCAGGCTGTTTTGCCTTTTGCTCTTGCATTTGCCGGTGGTACAATGCTGTATGTTATAAGCGATGAAATGATTCCGGAGACTCATGCTCATGGAAACGAAAAGGGAGCAACCTACGCACTTTTAATAGGATTTTGCCTTATGCTGGTGATGGACTTTTACCTAGGATAATATACAAACAAAAGAAAATTACAATACCGCATAATACTAATAGAGCTGTAGCAAATGTTACTTTGCCACAGCTCTGTTTAATTTAACTTTTTTAATATTTTCTCCATACCATTTTATCAACAATGCCTGTGTAGGATTGAATTATTTTCACTACCTTGGTAGAAACGTTAACATCGGTATAATCCGGAACAGGGGTACCATGACTTTCGAGTTCGGTCAGGTCGATTGCTGTTTTTACCGATTGTAACAAAGTTTTCTCGTCTATACCGGCGAGTACAAAGCATGCCTTGTCCATTGCTTCCGGACGTTCGGTGGAAGTGCGGATGCACACCGCAGGGAATGGACTGCCGATAGAAGTGAAAAAGCTACTTTCCTCCGGCAAAGTGCCACTGTCCGAAACGACGCAAAACGCATTCATCTGCAGGTGGTTGTAGTCATGGAATCCCAATGGCTCGTGCTGAATTACTCTGCTGTCCAGCTTAAATCCGCTTTCCTCCAGTCTTTTTCTGCTTCGCGGATGGCATGAATACAGTATTGGCATATCATATCTTTGTGCCAATGAGTTTATTCCGTTGAAAAGGCTTAAAAAGTTTTTCTCTGTATCAATGTTTTCTTCTCGGTGAGCAGACAATAGAATGTATTTTTTTTGTTCCAGCCCAAGTTTTTCTAGAATCCGGCTGGACTTAATCTCCTCAATGTTGGCGGAAAGAACCTCTGCCATAGGAGAGCCTGTGACATAGGTGCGTTCTTTTGGCAATCCGCAATCGGCAAGGTATCTTCTGGCGTGTTCGGAGTATGCCAAGTTCACGTCGGAGATGATGTCTACAATTCTGCGGTTAGTTTCTTCTGGCAGGCATTCATCCTTGCACCTGTTGCCTGCTTCCATATGGAAGATTGGTATGTGGAGTCTTTTTGCGGAGATGGCAGAAAGACAGCTATTTGTATCGCCCAGAATAAGCAGGGCATCCGGCTTTATCTGTGACATCAGTTTGTAGGAGCAGTTTATGATATTACCCACAGTAGCTCCAAGGTCGTCGCCAACTGCATTCATATAAACCTCCGGCTCATCCAGTCGCAGATCGCGGAAAAATACACCGTTTAAGTTGTAGTCGTAGTTTTGCCCTGTGTGGGCAAGAATGCAGTCAAAATGCTGTCGGCATTTAGTAATAACGGCGCTTAGTCGGATGATTTCCGGTCTGGTTCCTACTATAATAAGTAGCTTCAATCTTCCGTCATTATTGAATTTTATGTCATTATAGTCTAGTTTAATATCCATTTATTTAACCTCCACCGGTTCAAAAAATGTGTCCGGCTTTTCCGGATCGAAGCTTTCGTTTGCCCACATTACGGTAACCAGATTTTCCGTATCGGAAAGGTTGATAATGTTGTGGGTGTAGCCGGGAAGCATATGTACTGCCGTTATCTCTTCTCCCGACACCTCAAAGTCCAGTACCTCACTAGAGCCAATTTTGCGTTGCCTTATCAAGCCCTTGCCGGCGACAACTATAAAAAATTCCCATTTTGTATTGTGCCAGTGTTCGCCTTTTGTAATACCTGGTTTTGAGATATTTATGCTAACCTGACCGCAGTTTTCACTTTTTAAAAGTTCGGTAAAGCTACCGCGGTGGTCTGTGTTGGTTTTTAGCGGAAATGCAACCTTTTCCTTTGGCAGGTAGGAAAGATAGGTAGAATACAGCTTTTTTGCAAAGCTGTCATTAGGGATTTCCGGAATAGTAAGGGATTGAGGCTGACTTTTAAATAGGTGCAGTAAATCGGATATTTCGCCCAAGGTTACCCTATGCTCCGGAAAAACTCTGCAGTATGCACCGTCTTTGTGTTCCTTGCCGGTAAGTGCAGAAATAAGCTCCTCTACAACATCATCAATGTAGCACATAGTAAGCTTTGTGTCGCGTCCGTTTATAGTAATGGGTAAATCTCGTGCAATGTTGTAGCAAAATGTGGCTACTACCGAGTTGTAATTGGGCCTGCACCATTTCCCGAAAAGATTGGGAAAGCGATAAACCAAAACCTTTGCGCCGGTTTCTTCGCCGTATTTGAAGAATAGCTCTTCTCCTGCTTTTTTGCTTCTGCCATAGTCGTTGTCTGCTTCTGCCTGAATGGAAGATGCGTTCATAACAGGGCAGGTATTTTTATGCTTTTTCAATGTGCTCAATAAGCGGCTGGCAAAGTCTACATTTCCGTCAATAAATTCCTGTGCGTCTTTTGTGCGGTTAACTCCCGCTATATTGAATACAAAATCGGCATTTTTACAGTAGTCGTCAAGTTCTTCCGATGTGGTGTCGATATCGCACTCATATATGCGGGATATCGAAAGGTCGGGGTGAGTTTTGTCTTTGCCGTCCATTATGTTTTTTAATGAAGCACACAGGTTTTTCCCTGTAAAACCTTTTGCACCGGTTACCAGTATTTTCATAATATCACCTTACTTTGCAAGCTCCTCCTGAATGTATGAAAGAGAAGCGATTTTTTCCTTTGTTTCACTAACAGAAAGCAAAGTTGTATTGCTGGAATTAAATTCGCTGATGGTGTTGCGCTGGGTATTGCCGCAGGAAAAATATTTATCGTAATTAAGATCACGCTTGTCTGCCGGCACTCGGTAGAAGTTGCCCATATCTATGGCACTTGCACATTCTTCGTTGGTCAGGAGAGTTTCGTACATTTTTTCTCCGTGACGAATGCCGATTATTTTTATTTCGGATTTATTCTCTTTATCAAAAAGCTCTATAACTGCTTTTGCCTGAGTTTCTATTGTACAAGCCGGTGCTTTCTGAACCAGAATATCTCCGTTTGTACCATGCTCAAAAGCAAATAGTACAAGGTCAACAGCTTCATCCAAGCTCATAATAAATCTGGTCATGGCAGGATCGGTGATAGTGACGGGATTTCCGGAACGGATTTGCTCTATCCACAGAGGAATTACGCTGCCTCTGGAGCACATAACATTTCCGTATCGGGTACAGCAGATTTTGGTTTTTTCGGGAGAAACCAGCCGGCTTTTTGCGACAGTAACTTTTTCCATCATAGCCTTTGATGTACCCATGGCATTTACCGGATATGCCGCCTTGTCGGTGGAAAGGCAGACAACATTGCTGACACCGGCATCAATGGCTGCCGTTAAAACGTTTTCTGTTCCAATTACATTAGTGCGTACAGCTTCCATTGGGAAAAACTCGCAGGATGGCACCTGTTTAAGAGCCGCTGCGTGGAAAACATAATCAACGCCTACCATAGCAGGGCGGACAGAGTCAATCTCGCGTACATCGCCTATATAGAACTTGATTTTATCTGCAAATTCCGGAAATTTCAGCTGGTATTCGTGACGCATATCGTCCTGCTTTTTCTCATCTCGGGAGAAAATGCGTATTTCGCCTATATCTGTGGGTAAAAACCTGTTTAATACTGCATTTCCGAAGCTACCTGTTCCGCCGGTAATCAGTAGTGTTTTATTGGTAAATAGTCCCATTTTAACTCACTTCCTATGTAAATTCTTAAAAATCCGTACAAAAATACAATTTTATTATATCACCATTCCTATTTTTCGTCAATAAGCAAAAGTACTGATTTGCATGGGCAGTAAGTTGAGGCGATTATCTTCGATTTTGCCTAAAAGGAATGAGATTTATGAAGGCAAAGCAAATTGTAATAATCCTACTTTATACTACTTTGTACGAAAGATAAATATTAAGTAGTATAAAGTGATATAATATATAATAACAATGATTTAAAGAGGTGATACTATGCGTCCTTTAAAAAGAAAAATAAGTATAACAGTGGATGAAGATACTTTGGAAAGGGTTAAAAAGCTTGCAGAGGAAAATGACCGGTCACTTTCTCAGTATATCAATCTGGTCCTGAAGGAACACCTAAAAAGCAGTAGCCGGACACAGGAGAAGTAAATATGGAAAATAACACTAAAGATAAGAAAAATCTGCACAAAGACCATAGAAAAAGGATGAAGGAAAAGTTTTTAAAATACGGCCATGAGGTGCTTAGCGAGCATGAATTTGTAGAGCTTCTGCTGTATTTTTCCATCCCGTATAAAAATACAAACGAAACTGCACATCAGCTTTTGAAAGAGTACGGTTCTTTTTCCGGAATAGTAGATGCAGAGTACGAAACTTTGCGAAAACTGGATATTAAGGATATGAAGGATAATTCCGCCTGCCTTTTCAAGGTCATATTGGCGTGCATTTCAAGGTACATTAGCGAGAAAAACGATTTGTCCAAAGCGCAGATTACACCGCAAAACGTTGGCGTGTATGCCAAGAATCTGTTTTTCGGTCACAACGAGGAGATATGCTTTGCGGTACTGCTGGATAAGGATTGCTATGTAAAAAAGGTGAATGTGATTTCGACGGGAAGTATGAATTCTACGCCGATGTATCCTCGTGAGGTAGTTAAGTTTGCGGTTTCTCAGGAGGAACCATATGTGATGGTTTTGCACAATCATCCAAACGGAACTGCAAAGGCATCCGATGAAGATATTCAGGTGACAAAGGCACTGATAAACGCGCTGAGTTATGTAGATGTTCGCCTTATTGACCACATAATAGTGGCGGGAGACAGTATTGTGAGCATGGCAAAGGATTATGATATATTTTAACGCAAGATTGGAAAGGACTTCGGATAAACTGAAATTTGACTAATAATTTAGCAGAGTATTTTGTAAAACTGCTATTTGGAGAAGCTGTCGGAGGCTTATCATAGTTGTAAAATAGGGATATTTATGTTAATATAAGAGGAGTTTGTTTATAATATATTTAGGAGAGTAGAAATATGGGAATTTTATCTAAAGCAGAACCCTACGAGGTTTTTAAATATTTTGAGGAAATATGTGCTGTTCCTCACGGTTCGGGAGATATGGACAAAATAGCGGAGTACTGCGTAAGCTTTGCAAAAAGTAATAACCTTGAATACGTTCACGACGATGCCAACAATGTAATTATCTACAAGAACGGTACAAAGGGCTATGAGGACCATCCTCCTGTGATTTTGCAAGGGCATATTGATATGGTATGTCAAAAAACGGAGGAAAGCACCATAGATTTTGAAAAAGACGGTCTTACTATTTACACAGAAGGCGATTTTGTAAAGGCCGACGGCACAACCTTGGGCGCAGATAACGGTATTGCCGTAGCTATGATAATGGCTGTTTTGGCAAGTGACAAATTATCTCATCCGCCTATTGAGGCTGTATTTACAACCGATGAGGAAATCGGCATGATTGGTGCAGGCAAATTGGACGTAAGCCTTTTAAAAAGCAAGAGAATGATAAATCTTGACTCGGAGGAAGAGGATGTGCTCACTGTGTCATGTGCCGGAGGCAGTGACTTTAAAGCACGGTTGGATGTTAAAAGAAAAACAGTTTCTGCAAAACGTGTGCAGGTGACAGTTTCAGGACTTTTGGGCGGTCATTCAGGAGTAGAAATTGATAAGGGCAGAGTGAATGCCAATATTCTTATGGGCAGAATTTTGAACACAGTAAGAGAAAGTGCAGATTTCGGAATAATAAGTGTAAATGGCGGAGATAAAGGAAATGCCATACCTCTTTTGTCGGTGGCGGAGATTGCCACTTGTGACGTGGAAAGATTTATGAAGGCATTTGAAGATTGTAAAGACTTGCTTGATATGGAACTAAAGGGCAGAGAAAAGGATATGGAGATATCTGCTACTCTGGGAGGTGACGGTGATTATCAGGTGCTTGACGATGACTGTGGGGAAATGCTAATGTATTTTATGATGCACACACCAAACGGAATAGTGGATATGAGTGCGGAAATATCGGGACTGGTGGAAACTTCGCTTAATATAGGAATACTAAAAACTGAGGATAGCTTTGTTTATGCTCAATATGCCCTCAGAAGCAACAAGTCATCTGCTCTTGATTATCTTCAGCAGAAAATGATAAACTTTGCAAAGTTTTTGGGATTTTCCACAGAGATTACCGGTAGATACGAGCCTTGGGAGTACCAAAATAACTCTGCCTTGCAGGAATTATATACTAAGACCTATACCGAAGTAATAGGAAAACCTCCAAAGGTAGAAGCCATCCATGCAGGACTGGAATGTGCAGTATTTTCTGCGTCAATCCCGGGGCTTGATTGTATAGCCATCGGACCGGATATGACGGGAGTGCATACCACCGAGGAAAAACTCAGCATTTCATCAACAGGAAAGATTTTTGACGTTTTGTGTAGAGTATTGGAAAAAATGTAATACTTCCGGTTGATTTTTTCGGCTAGTTGTGGTATATTGAAACAGTATGAAAAAAGTCGCATTATGCGGCAGAATGGAGAGTAACATGGAAAACAAAAATTTCAAACCGTATGTTCCGGCGGAAAAAGTGACTGCGGAAATTACGGTAACATCAATCATAATGGGAATTTTGCTGTCGGTTGTATTCGGCGCGGCAAATGCGTACCTGGGATTAAGAGTAGGTATGACAGTATCGGCATCTATTCCTGCGGCAGTTATAGCTATGGGAGTAATTCGTGTGCTTATGCGCAAAAATTCCATTCTTGAAAGTAACATAGTACAGACAATAGGCTCTGCCGGAGAATCATTGGCAGCCGGAGCTATCTTCACTCTTCCGGCGCTGTTCTTGTGGGCAGCAGAAGGCAAGGCAGACAAGCCTGGTATGTTGGAAATTACGCTGATTGCCTTGATAGGCGGACTTTTGGGCGTATTCTTTATGGTACCTCTTCGTAATGCCCTTATAGTTAAGGAGCATGGAGTTTTGCCATATCCTGAGGGTACAGCCTGCGCGGAAGTTTTGCTTGCAGGTGAAGAAGGCGGCGCGAACGCATCTACCGTATTTATGGGAATGGGACTTGCTGCAGTGTACAAGTTTATCATAGACGGACTTAAACTGGTTTCCGGCGAAATTTCCACCGGTATAAAGGGATATGCCGGTCAGATAGGTACCCAGATATATCCTGCAGTACTTAGCGTCGGCTACATCTGTGGAGCCAGAATTTCTTCATATATGTTTGCCGGTGGTGTACTTTCATGGCTTGTAATAATTCCGCTTATTGTGCTTTTTGGTGCAGATATTACCATGTATCCGGGCACAGCACCTATTGGCGAAATGTACGCATCAGGCGGTGCAAGTGCTATCTGGAGCTCATATATCAGATATATCGGAGCAGGTGCTTTGGCAGCAGGCGGTATCATCAGCCTTATCAAATCACTTCCGCTTATAGTAAAGACTTTTGCAGGTGCAATGAAGAGCATAAAGGGAAGCTCAGGTACGTCAAATGAGCGTACAGCTAAGGATATTAGTATGTTAATCGTACTTATCGCGATAGTAATCCTTACACTTTTGGTTTGGATTGTCCCTGCTATACCGGTATCTCTTTTGGGTGCTGTAATCGTGGTAGTATTCGGATTCTTCTTTGCTACCGTTTCCTCCAGAATGGTAGGACTTGTAGGAAGCAGTAATAACCCTGTTTCGGGTATGGCAATTGCAACACTTCTAATTGCTACACTTATATTGAAAATGACAGGAGCTACCGGCATTGCGGGCATGACAAGTGCCATCGCAATCGGTTCTATAATCTGTATAGTATCCGCAATAGCAGGTGATACATCACAAGATTTAAAGACCGGCTTCCTTTTGGGAGCTACTCCTAAAAAGCAACAAATAGGTGAAATCGTGGGTGTAGTAGCTGCTGCGCTTGCCATTGGCGGAACCTTGTACCTTTTGGACAAAGCATGGGGATTCGGAACAGACCAACTGGCTGCACCTCAGGCAACACTTATGAAGCTTATAATCGAGGGTGTTATGGAAGGAAACCTGCCTTGGGCACTGGTTTTCATAGGAGTGTTTGTAGCTGTTGTGGCAGAAGTTGTGGGAATACCGGTTCTTCCTTTCGCCATAGGTGTATATCTTCCGGTTCAGCTTAATGCCTGCATTATGGTAGGTGGTCTTATCCGTCTTGCAATGGATAAGTTAAAGTGCGAAAAGAAAAAGAAGGACGATATTGTAAACGACGGTGTTCTGTTCTGTTCCGGTATGATTGCCGGAGAAGGTCTTGTGGGAATACTTCTGGCTCTTTTTGCGGTATTTGGTTGGGACAAGGTTATAGACCTTGCCGCTAAATTCAACACACCACAGCTAGTTATGGATATTGGCGGATTGGTACTGTTTGGTATCATCATTCTTTCGGTACTGAAATTCTCACTTTGGAAGAAGAGAAAGTAAGTTATGAAAAAAAACGAAAATTATCTTGAAAGAATCCCTGCAAGGAAGGACGGCATCCTGTGGAAAGAGGAAGACGGCATAGTAACTCTTGAAATAGAAAACAAGGGCGCTATGAACAGAATCCTTCAGGCTGTATTAAAAAAGCCAAAGGTGAGTTATATTCACCTAGATGAAGTCGGCAGTTTCGTATGGAAAGCGATGGATGGGAAAAAGGATATAACCTTGCTTGGGGAGGATGTTAAGGCTCATTTTGGCGAAAAGGCAGAGCCGCTGTATGAAAGATTGGTAAAGTATTTTCAGATACTGGAAAGCTACGGATTTTCCCAGTGGAAATGAGCAAAACCTTTTTAAGAATAAATTAAACTAGTAGAGAGCTTGCGAGGTGCAATGGCATTTTGCAGGCTCTTTTTTCACTTTATAGGAAACTGCGTTTTCATAAAGCAAAAAATGATTATATTGCTGTGCAATTTTTTTGAAAAGCTTTAGCTTTTCAAAAATGCACATAGCATAAGAAAAGCAAATTTGCTCCGCAATTCCGCCATAGGCGGTGCAGCGAAGCTGCTTTTCTTGAGCCTGAGCTTGCTATAAAACAAAATACTGAGCTAAAGCCCGTGCAGGTTTTAAAATGATCAAAATGCATATGGGCGAGAACAAAGAAACCTGCTTATTCTTAACGTCCTCTAATAATTTTAACTCTGCCAAGCCATTAGGTAGCGGTGGGTACAAAGCTGATGTATCCCTTGAAAATCTATATAAAAAAGCACATTATGATATTGATTTTCCTTTTATTGTATGATAAAATACAAAAAGTAGTATTATTCGCATATGTGAATGTGTGACGTTGCCGAGAGCTTGAAAACACCTGCGTGGTGTGTAGATTTTAGGCAAGAAAAATAATAATTAAATCAGGGAGGAAATTTATGAAGTATCATTTAGCCATTGATATAGGCGCATCTTCTGGCAGACATATATTAGGTTACATAGATAACGGCAAGATGATTTTGGAGGAGGTTTACCGCTTCGACAATATCCAGATACTGAAGGACGGACATGACTGCTGGGATATAGATGAGCTTATAAAACACGTTATCGCCGGTATAGCTGAGTGTAAAAAGATTGGGAAAATTCCGTCAACTATGGGCATTGATACTTGGGGTGTGGACTATGTTCTGCTGGACGGTGAAGGAAACCGTATTTCTGATGCAGTAGCATACCGTGATAGCCGCACCAAGGGTATGAAGGAAGAACTGGAAAAGCTTCTGCCTTTTGAAAAATTGTACGAAAAGACAGGTATTCAGTATCAACCATATAATACTATTTATCAGCTTATGGCAAACAAGAAGGAGCATCCTGAGCAAATAGAAAAAGCGGAAAGACTTTTGATGATACCGGAATATCTTAACTATATTCTGACCGGTGTTATGATGAATGAGTACACCAATGCAAGCACATCAGCTCTTTTAAATGCTGAGGAAAAAACTTGGGATAAGGAAATTTTATCGGTAATCGGCATTCCGGAAAAGATTTTTGGCGAGCTTAATCTGCCTACAACGGTAGTGGGCGGCTTCTGCGACAAAGTTAAGGAAGAGGTAGGGTTTGACTGTCAGGTTATTCTGCCTGCCACTCATGATACTGGTTCTGCATTTATGGCAGTTCCTGCTAAGAACGATACTTCTGTGTATATTTCAAGCGGAACATGGAGCCTTTTGGGTGTGGAAAATTCAGAGCCTATCACAAGTAAAATCAGCATGGATGCCAACTTCTCCAATGAGGGAGGCTTCGACTACCGTTTCAGATACCTTAAAAATATAATGGGACTATGGATGATTCAGTCTATAAGACGTGAACTTAACGGTCAGGCTTATGTTAAAAATAAAAGTCAGGTAAAGGAAAGCGAAAAGAAGTACTCCTTTGCGGAGCTGGAAGCAGCGGCAAGAGCCTGCAGTAATTTCCCGTCAGTTATTGACGTGGACAAGGAGGAATTTTTGGCTCCTGCAAGCATGATAGATGCGGTAAAGGCAGAGTGCGAAAAAACTGGTCAAAGGGTTCCTTGCGAAATTGGAGAGATAATGCAATGCGTATACGTCAGCTTGGCGAAGAAGTATGCAAAGAGCATAAAGGAACTTGAGGGCATCACCGGAAAGACATACACCTGCATACATGTAGTAGGCGGCGGAAGTCGTGACGGATACTTAAGCGAGCTTACCAAGAGAGAAACAGGACTTCCGGTATTTACAGGACCGATAGAAGGAACAGCTCTTGGAAATCTTATGTCCCAGTTTATAAAAGACGGTGAGTTTGACGGCTTGCTATCCGCAAGAGGAGCTATATACGACAGCTTTGATATTAAGGAAGTGTGATTAGATTTGTCCGTAGCGCTGTTGTCCGCATAAAACCGGTATAGGCTGTATTGCCTAAACAGTGCAGGGACTAAATACATCTCATGCACAAAGAGGAGTTTATTAAAGAAAGGAATTAGAATTATGAGTAATTACAATTATGCAAAGGAAAAATACGCAAAATACGGAGTAGATTGCGACAAGGCTATTGAAGTACTTAAAAACGTACCTATTTCTATGCACTGCTGGCAGGGTGATGACGTTCTTGGCTTCGATACAGAAGGAGCATTGACCGGAGGTATCCAGACTACCGGAAACTATCCGGGCAGAGCTACAACACCTGCAGAGCTTATGGCAGATATGGACAAGGTTTTCAGCCTTGTACCGGGTAAGAAAAAGGTAAATCTTCATGCTTGCTACGCTATCTTTGAAGATGGAAACAGAGTAGATCGTGATAAAATTGCGCCGGAGCACTTTAAGAAGTGGCTGGATTTTGCCAAGGAAAGAGGTATGGGTATTGACTTTAACCCAACATTCTTCTCACATCCTATGGTAAAGGACAACCTGACACTTTCTTCTCCTGACGAAAACGTGAGAAAGTTCTGGATAGAGCATGGCAAAAGATGTATCGAAATTTCTCAATACTTTGCGGAAGAAACAGGTGTTCCTTGTGTTATGAATATCTGGATTCCTGATGGCTTTAAGGATATTCCTGCCGACAGATTGGGACCAAGAAAGAGATTTAAAGAATCTCTTGACGAAATTCTTTCAATTCCTTTCGATAAATCAAAGGTGTACATCACAATAGAATCAAAGGTGTTTGGTATAGGCATGGAATCATACACAGTAGGCTCTGCTGAGTTCTGCATGAACTATGTAAACACAAATGGAATTACTCCTTTGATGGATAACGGACACTATCATCCAACAGAAGTTGTTTCCGATAAGATTTCATCTATGCTTCTTTTCAATGAAAAGGTTGCTCTTCACGTTACAAGAGGAGTAAGATGGGATAGTGACCACGTTGTTCTTTTGGACGATGAAACTAAGGAGATTGCAAAGGAAATAGTTGCAGCAGATGCTCTTGACAGAGTGTTTATTGCCACAGATTACTTTGATGCGTCAATCAACAGAATTTCTGCATGGACTACCGGTATGAGAAGTGTGCAAAAAGCACTTTTGGCAGCACTTTTGACTCCGCATAAGATGATGAAAGACCTGCAGGACGAAAACAACCTGACTAAGCTGATGGTTATGAATGAGGAAATGAAGACAATGCCATTTGGCGAGGTATGGGAAGAATACTTAAAACAGGAAAATGTGCCTTGCGACTACTATGCAGAAGTTGTGAAGTACGAGGAAGAAGTTCTTTCAAAAAGATAAAAATTTAGAGGGTGTAGCAAAATGCACAGACCGCACAAAGCATGAAAATCCTATATTCAAGTCATTTTGATAAACAAAAACTTCTTGAATAACAGAAAACCGAATGTAAAATTTCGTTATACAACGAATTTAACCTTAATTAATGCTTTGTGCTATGAACAAAACTCACCTCTCGACGTACCTTTGTACGCCTTCGGGTAACCAAAAGTAAGGCATAGCCTTTCTTTTGCTCGTTTTGTCCATTCTGCACTATTTTCCTTCCACCCTAAATAATAGTGGAGCTGTAGCAAAAATTATTTTGCCACAGCTCCTTTTTTGTATAAGAAAACCACGCCATAGTGGCGTGGTTCAAAAAAGGTTATTACCTATGAGCAATAGACAGAAAAACTCCGATTGTATATAATAAATTGTGACCTGCCAGTTACAAT
>SVKH01000141.1 GCA_015068545.1 Oscillospiraceae bacterium | reverse complement strand
CAGGTATTGTAGATCCTGTTAAGGTTACAAGATCAGCTCTTGAAAATGCATCATCTGTGGCAGCAATGGTACTTACTACCGAAAGCCTGGTTGCAGATAAACCGGAAAAGAACCCTGCTCCAATGAATCCACCGATGGATGGCGGTATGGGAATGTACTAATTCTGACGAAACTAAAATGCGCATCTTGACCCAAACGAACCACTCGGCGTACCATGTGTACGCCGTCGGGGAACTCGGCAAAGCCGATTCGTTTGGTCCAACCTGCGCTATTTTATTTCCGTCAGAAATCTGTGAAAAAAGCGCATCTTGACCAAAACGAACTACAAGGTATACCATGGATACGCCGTCGGGGAACTCGGCAAAGCCGATTCGTTTGGTTCAACCTGCGCTATTTTATTTCCGTCAGAAATTTGCAAAAGAGCAAATATAAGCAAGCAAAACACAAGGTATACCATGGGTACGTCATTGGGAAACTGGATAAAGCCAGTGTATTAGCCTGACTTACGGTTTTTGCTAAAAATGGCAATTTATATTTGTTATAAACTAATTGTTAATTTATAAAAATACAGTGAAACATAATTTGTAGTTAGAAAAGATAAAGAAAAAAATAACGTAGATATAAAAAAGGTTGCGATATTGGATTGAATCCGTATCGCAACTTTTATATTAGTCTTTCATTAGTTCCACAAGAACTGCCTTTTGTGCGTGCAGGCGGTTTTCCGCTTCATCAAATATCTCTGATGCGTGCTTTTCAAAGGTTTCGTCGGTGATTTCCTCACCTCTGTGTGCAGGCAAACAGTGCAGCACCATAGCACCTTCGTTTGCAAGAGCCATGAACTTTTCATTTACTTGGAAGTCGGCAAAGACTTTCTTTCTTTCCTCTGCTTCCTGTTCTTGGCCCATAGAAGCCCATACGTCTGTGTAAACTACGTCAGAACCTTTAACAGCTTCTTCTATATTTGATGTGCAGGTAAAGTCGCCGTTTTCCGCAGCCCATGCCATAATCTCTGCATCAGGCTTGTAATTATCCGGGCAAGCGATTGCTACGCTCATACCGCACTTGATACATCCCACGATAAGAGAATTTGCCATGTTGTTACCATCGCCTATGAAGCAAAGCTTAAGACCTTGAAGCTTACCTTTGTATTCGCGGATTGTAAGAAGATCGGCAAGTACCTGACATGGGTGTGCGTAGTCGGTCAGACCATTGATGATCGGGATACTACCGTACTCTGCAAGAGCTTCAACCTCTTCCTGGTCGAATGTTCTTATCATAATACCGTCGAGATAACGAGATAGAACTCTTGCTGTATCGCACACAGGCTCACCTCTGCCTATCTGCAGGTCATTTGAGCTTAAAAATAGTGCGTTTCCACCTAGTTGATACATACCAACCTCAAAGGAAACTCTTGTTCTGGTAGAAGATTTTTCGAATATCATTCCCAATGTTTTGCCTTTTAGCAACGGATGTTCAATTCCGTTTTTCTTTTCATATTTTAGCTGGTCTGCCAGGTTTAAAAGAGATATAATCTCTTCGCTTGTAAGGTCGGATAATTTTAGTAAATGATTCATTCTTCTATTACTCCTTTCAGTATTTCAAGTCCTTTATTAAGTTCCTCATCGCTTATGTTAAGTGGTGGTAAAAGTCTTACCTTTTCCTTGGCACTAAGAACCAAAAGTCCACGTTCTATACATTTTGAAATTATTTCAGATGCAGGTTTTTCGGTTTCTATTCCCAGCATCAAACCTAAGCCGCTGATGGATTTCACACCCTTTGTGTTTGAAAGTGTATCGATAATCAGCTTGCTCTTTGCCATAACATTCTCTAGGAAAGTGTCGGTTAGCCTTTCTATATTGCTGATTGCCGCCGCACAGCATATAGGATTGGCACCGAATGTGGATCCGTGGGATCCCTTTGACAACGTGTTCTCCACTTTTTCGCCTAAAAGTGTTGCGCCCATTGGTAATCCTCCGGCAAGACCTTTTGCAGTGGAAACAATATCAGGGGTAAGATTAAAATTCATGTATGAATACAGCTTTCCGCAACGTCCATTGCCGGTTTGCACTTCGTCTATTATAAGCAAGATGTCATTTTCTATAGTTATTTTTTCTATCTCGGCAATGTAGTCAGATGTCAGCGTATTCACTCCGCCTTCACCTTGAACAACCTCTATCATTATGGCAACCACATTATCATTTATAGCATTTTTCAGCTCCAGAATGTCATTTGCCGTAACGTGGATAAAACCATCGGTAAACGGCGTGAAGTTTTGGTGAAAAACATCCTGACCGGTAGCAGAAAGTGTAGTGATTGTTCTGCCATGGAAACTGTTTCTAAGAGTGATAATCACGTTTTTATCAGGATTTTTGTCTGTTCCGTATTTTCTTGCAGCTTTAATGGCGCATTCGTTTGCTTCTGCTCCGGAATTGGAAAAGAAAACCTTTTTCATTCCGGTCCTTTCGCATAGCATACGGGCAAGGTTTGCTCCGTTTTCATTGTAGTACAGGTTGGAAGTATGCTGGATTTTATCAAGCTGTGCTATGATGGCAGCCTTCCATACATCGTCACATGCACCAAAGGTATTTACAGCAATTCCACTGCCGAAATCTATGTATTGTTTGCCGTCCTCGTCTGTAAGAGTGCTACCTTTTCCGGATTTTATAGCAACATCAAATCGTCCGTAAGTGCCGGCAACATACTTTGCATCAAGCTCTTTTGTGTTCATTATTATTGGTCCTTTCTGCACCCTAGGTGCGGAGTTTTGAATATTACATAAACATTGTGCCGATACCTTCGTCGGTTAGGACTTCAAGTAGTATTGAATGTGGCACTCTTCCGTCTATGATGAAAACTTTATTAACGCCCTGACGTACTGCCTCTGTGCAGCATTCTACCTTAGGGATCATACCTCCTGAGATGATGCCTTCGGCTACAAGCTGAGGAACTTCGCTTACCTGAACTGCGGGGATTAAGGATTCCTCATCGTCCTTGTCACGAAGTAATCCCTTGATATCTGTCATAGATATAAGGCTTTCTGCTTTGAGCATTCCTGCTATTTTGGAAGCTGCTGTATCTGCGTTTATGTTATATATGTTGTTTTCGCTGTCGCATCCTATGGTGGAAATTACAGGGATGTAGCCTTTATCAAGAACGTCCAATATAGGCTGTACATTTACATTTGTGATTTT
>SVKH01000140.1 GCA_015068545.1 Oscillospiraceae bacterium | reverse complement strand
GTGCGGCATTTGAAAAGCAATGATGCTGTTCTGATGGTGAGTGACGGTGTAGGCGAAGCCGGAGATGGTGTTATGAAAACTGAGTGGATAAAGAAGATGATGACTCTTGATGGCAGAACAGATGAGGAAATACTAAAACTGATACTGGCAGGTGCAAAAATAAGAAGCCGTACAGCAGACGATATGACAGGGGTTATTATAAGACTGAAAAAGATAAGGAGTGAGCAGTTATGAGTATGGAAAATGATATGACGGCAAAAATTTACGGAGAACTTCTGGCGCAGGGGATGAGCCTTGCGGACTGCAATCTGGAAAAGGAGATAGAAAGCGATTCTCTTGCTAAATTAAAGGAGATAAAGCAGGTTGTGACCTCTGACGAAAACGACAAGAAGAAGCTTGCGCAAGTGGAAAGGATTTTGGCGAAATAAGATAGGAAAGCGGTGAATTTGCTGTAATTAGCCAGTGTGGTAAAAAGTTAACGTTTTTCATTCACCGTAAAAATAGAGGGTGTAGCAAAATACGCAGATCGCACAAAGCATAAAAATCCCTTATTCAAGCCGTTTTAATAAACAAAAACTTCTTGAATAACAGAAAGCTGAATGTAAAATTTCATTATACAACGAATTTAATCTCAATTAACGCTTTGTGCGGTCTGCGCTATTTTTCATTCACCCTAAATAATAGTGGAGCTGTAGCAAAAACATTTTGCTACAGCTCCTTCATTATCTTATAAGCTCTCAGTCCGTAATGGCTGAAAGAGTGCGTTTTCGCTTATTTTGAAGCTCCATTCATTTCACAATGAAATTTTGCGTTACGGATAGTCCTACTTGTGTTTTTCTACAAAGCGGGCAATTCTCTTTAATGCTTCCTCAATATTGTCTATGGAGTATGCGTAGGAGCATCGGATAAAGCCTTCACCGCTGTCGCCAAATGCGTTACCGGGAACTACCGCTACTTTTTCCTCCTGAAGAAGCTTATTTGCAAATTCTTCGCTGGTCATTCCCAAAGATTTAATGCATGGGAACACATAGAATGCACCAAGGGGTTCAAAGCAGGAAAGTCCCATATTGCGGAATCCGTCTACTATAAACCTTCTGCGGTAGTTGTATTCCTGACGCATATGCTCAACATCCTTATCGCAGGAACGAAGTGCCTCGATAGCGGCAAACTGGCTGGTTGTCGGGCTGGACATAATTCCGTATTGGTGCAGCTTTGTCATAGCCTTTATTATAGGAGCAGGACCCATTGCGTATCCCAGTCTCCAGCCTGTCATGGCAAAGGTCTTTGAAAATCCGTTTACTATTACCGTTCTGTCCTTCATGCCTTCGATTGCAGAGAACGGTGTGTGACCTTCTTCGTCATATCTAAGCTCACCATAGATTTCGTCAGAAAGTACTATTATATCTGTACCGCGAAGTACATCTGCTATTGCTTCCAGGTCTTCGCGTGACATAACTCCGCCGGTAGGGTTATTAGGAAACGGAAGGATAAGAAGCTTTGTCTTGTCGGTGATTTTTTCCTTTAATTGCTCCGGCAAAAGACGGAAATTGTCCTTTTCCAGAGTTTCTATGGTGACAGGAGTGCCTCCTGCCATTACGGTACAAGGCTTGTAGCAAACGAAGCTTGGCTCTACTACAAGGACCTCATCTCCCGGGTTTACGATACATCTGACCATAAGGTCTATTGCTTCACTTCCGCCGACTGTTACCAATATTTCGTCTGCAGGATTGTATGTAATGCCATACTTTCTGTTGTTATAGTTGGCAATCTCTTGTCTTAACTCTAAAAGACCTGCGTTTGCTGTATAGTAGGTTCTGCCCTTTTCAAGGGAGTAGATACCTGCTTCACGAACAGCCCATGGTGTTACAAAGTCAGGTTCGCCAACACCAAGAGAGATAGCATCCTTCATGGTGGCAGCTACGTCAAAAAACTTTCTTATACCTGAAGGCGGTATGTTCTGAATTGTGTTTGTAAGTATTTTATCATAATTTATCATAAAGTTATCACCTGTCTGGAATCTTCTTCATCATTGTAGAATATCATTCCGTCGTCCTTATATTTTTTCAGTACAAAGCTGGTTGCAGTGCTTAGCACATTATCCATAGGGGCAAGCTTGGAGGCGACAAACAAAGCCACATCCTTCATGGTTTGTCCTTCTATAATGACGCATAGGTCGTATGAGCCGGACATAAGGTACAGGGATTTTACCTGAGAATATTTGTAGATTTTTTCTGCTACCTTGTCAAAACCTTCTCCCCGCTGAGGAGTGATTCTCAGCTCTATTATGGCGGTAACAAGCTCACGGTCGGTTTTCTCCCAGTTTATCATGGTCTTGTAGCCTACTATGGTGTTGTCCTTTTCAAGACCTTTTATTATATCGGAAACTTCCTGCTCGCTTGAGCCAATCATTTGAGCAATTTGCTCGTTGGTAAGCCTTTTGTCTGCTTTTTCCAAAATGTCAAGAATGTTATTAACCATGTAACTTCCCTCCTGATAGTAAAATTATCCTATTGTGTATTATACACCATCTGTTAAGAAATTTCTATATATTTTTGAAAATTTTTAAAAATATGTAATACTCTGTATTTAATTGGACAGTAATGGGTTTGCAAGGCTACCTCTTTAAGGTGCGAAGATAGTCTTTTTGATCAGAGCGTATGCGAAGGCTTTCTATTGCCTTTTGGATGGTTTTGTTATGAGTCCACATATCTAGTCCGTTGTTTTCAAGATAGGGCAGAACCTGATCATAATTCTTGGCAAGCGCTGTGGCAAAGTACCATGCCCGCATCATGTTTATATAATATTCTTTCGATTCAACTTCCGCTACAATGTCGGCATATTTGGTGGAAAAATTTTCCCCAAGATAGTAACTCATCAAAAGGTTTATGCCATATCTTACCGTATAAACCTTCCCTGACGCTATCCAATCCATTACGTGTGGCAGAAGCTTTTCGGTGTTCTTTTTTAAAACCGGTGGTTTTAAGCTGTCGCAGGTGGCCCAATTATCTACATAGGGCAGAAAGGCATTAAGCTTCATGATACATTTTTCAAAGTCTCGTTCTCTTTCTATAAGGAATGCGTGGAGATTGTTTTCCTCGTAGTATTCGTGAGGAAGGGATATCAAAAAGTCCTCGTAGTTTTCTGCTGATTTGGCGAATTTACGCAGTATGGGTGTGCGGATTCCGATTATCTTGCTTTTTTCAACCGTTGGCATAAGTCTTGCCTGAAAGTCGCGATATTCTGTTTCGCCCATG
>SVKH01000139.1 GCA_015068545.1 Oscillospiraceae bacterium | reverse complement strand
ACAGAAGATAAAGAAGGAAATATTATCGAAACAGATAAGCATACAGGCAGATGGGCATGGAAGCATCCTCATGGAGATGGTAGTGTGACCTATACTCCTTTGATGGGTAATGTTACCTTGAATGAAGTTGATTTCGGCTATGAAGAAGGAAAAATTGTCCTGCATGATGTTTCAGTGTATGCAGAGCCTGGTCAACAAGTGGCATTTGTTGGTGCAACGGGTGCAGGAAAAACAACTATAACAAACCTAATAAACCGATTCTATGATATAGAAGACGGTAAAATACGTTACGATGGTATTAACATCAATAAGATAAAAAAAGCCGATCTTAGAAGATCACTTGGTATAGTGCTGCAAGAGACTAACCTCTTTACAGGCACCGTGATGGATAATATACGCTATGGTAATTTGGATGCAACTGACGAAGAATGTATCGAGGCCGCAAAGCTAGTTGGTGCAGATGATTTCATTACAAGACTGCCTGCCGGATATGATACTATGTTGGATAATAATGGTTCTAACTTATCCCAAGGTCAAAGACAGCTTGTGGCTATTGCAAGGGCTGCTGTATGCGATCCACCGGTAATGATACTTGATGAAGCAACATCCAGTATAGATACCAGAACAGAGGCTATTGTGCAAAGAGGTATGGAACAGTTGATGAAGGGAAGGACGGTATTTGTCATTGCCCATAGATTATCAACTGTAAAAAGTTCAGATGTCATTATGGTTTTGGAAAAGGGAAGGATAATAGAAAGAGGTAACCATGAAAAACTTATCTCAGAAAAAGGAAAATATTATCAGCTCTACACCGGTGCATTTGAACTGGAGTAAATGGTGAACTAATAATTGACTATTAAAACGTTTTGTTTTAATGTTAGTTTTGCAGGGTAAAAAAGTTAATGTGAAAAGAGTGTAAAAGCAAGGCTTTTACACTCTTTTTGGTATTATGAATTACAGCATATATACCAACGACATCTGCGTCTGCATCGGCATTCACAATTACAGCAAGAGGAATTAGAGTTGTTTTGTCTGTTGAAAAATCTGTTGAAAAAGCAACACATACTTTTCACCTCCTTATATGTAAAACGCCGTGCATATTGTATAATATGTTTTTGGGGTAAAATTGGTAACATAATTTTTTGTCATTAAAGCTACTTACCATAAATATATTATTAAAAAAGGTGGTGCTGAAATGGGATATGATTATAATGATTGTGTATCTGATATTGAGTCTTTGTGTAAAAACAGAGCTTATATAAAGAAAACGATAATTGGCAGAAGTGTGATGAAAAAGCCGATTTACTGTATCAAAATAGGATCTGGTAAACAAAAGATTTTTATAAACTGTGCTCATCATGGACTGGAATACATGACATCTGCATTTATTATGCGATTTTTAAAGAATTACGCAAAATGTTTTGAGCAGAATAAAAGAATAGCAGGGAAAAACGCAAGAGAATTATACGAAAATGTGAGCTTATACGTTGTACCAATGGTGAATCCGGATGGGGTAGATATTGCAGTAAATGGACTGGATATAACGAATCAGTATCACAGGAAGCTAATTAGCGAAGTAGGTGTGCATAGCTTTAATAAAGTATGGCAAGCCAATATAAATGGAGTTGATATAAACCATAACTACGATGCAGGATGGAAGGTAGTAAAAAGAAGGCCTGGTGCTACGAAGTATCAGGGCCCTTATGCAGAAAGTGAGCCTGAAACAAAGGCAATGGTTAATTTTATCAGAAAAATGAATTTTGATATGCTAATAGCTTTTCATTCCCAGGGTGGAGAAATATACTATGACTATGATGGTATGATGGCGGAAAATTCCAAGAGAATTGCAGAAAAAATGGCACAAGAAAGCGGATATCTGCTTAGTGTGCCTATGGGAAGTGCAGCCTTTGGCGGATGCAAAGACTGGTTTATTAAAGAGTTTGGTAAAGCCGGATTTACTGTGGAAATAGGTCATGGCAAAAATCCGCTACCGCTTGAAATGCTGTCCGAAGTGTATCCTGAAAACGAACGGCTTTTGGTCGCTTCTATGCAGGAATTATATAAAGAGATATAGCAGAATTGGTAGAAATATCGCAGGGACGTAGTTCATAACCTTAATCTTTGTAATGTCAAGAAGATTCAGTGCCAGTCCTATTATTATCAAAGATCCTACACAGGTCATCTCGCCTATGACAGCTTCGGTAAGATAAGGTGCTATGTATTGGGATAATAGCACAATACTACCCTGATATATAAAAACTACAACAGATGATAGAAGTACACCAAAACCAAGGGTAGATGCAAATATAATTGATGATACGAAGTCCAAAAGAGACTTAGTATATATCATTTGGTGATTTCCTGTTAATCCTGATTGAAGTGATCCTACTATGGACATTGCTCCTACACAGAAAATCAGGCTGGCATTAACAAAGCCTTGGGAAATTTTATTGTCATCGCTAGCAGAGTTGAATTTTTTCTGAATGCGATTTCCGAGGTTGTCCAATCTTTTATCAAGGTCAAGGCATTCTCCTATGATAGTACCGATTGCCATGGAGATTACGGTAATAAGTTGATTTTCACCTTCTAAAGTACCGGTGATACCTATGAGTAAAACACATAAACCTAAGGCTTTCATAAGTGAATTACCTAGTTTTTCCGGAAATCTGGAATTTAATATAAGCCCTAAACTGCCGCCCACGATAACAGCTAAAGAATTTACTAAAGTACCAATCATATTTTTTCTCCTTGCGTAAAATTATCCCCCAAAGTATCAATTGATTGATCTTTGGGGGTGTCTTAATTATGATATAGTTTTTGAGTCTGGTATTTTGGCTCGTATGTTATGTTTATTCCAAGTTTTTGATATATTCGCTCATCTACTTTTGAAAGAATAACACTGGAATGAGCTTCGCATCCTCGTAGCTTTGATAGCTGACTTAGTGCAAGTGCAGCGGTTTCGTTTGTAGCTGCGCACATTGCAAGTGCTATCAAAGTTTCATCAGAGTGCAGTCTTGGATTCTTACTGCCCATGTGTTTTACCTTTATTTCCTGAATAGGTTCAATGGCGCTTGGGGAAATAAGTAATGTGTTGTGATCTATACCTGCAAGATGTTTTAGTGCGTTTAGCAGAAGTCCTGCTGATGATCCTAAGAGCTGAGAGGTTTTACCGGTAATCATTGTACCGTCCGGCAGAGTCAAAGCTGTTGCGGGAGCTCCCGTTTTTTCCTCCAATTCAAGAGATGCTTTTATTTCCGGTCGATCATCTGATGA
>SVKH01000138.1 GCA_015068545.1 Oscillospiraceae bacterium | reverse complement strand
CAGACGTTCGTCATCGATCAGCCTGTCGGTCCCTAAGATCATGTAGACAGAAGAGCCAAGCTGTATCATCATCTTGCCAGGTGATACGACGCCGACCGAGATCGCTTCGGCACCGGAATCATCCGTGGTCTCCACGATCGAGTGGGAATAGTAACTACAAATATCAACTAAGAATACAAGGCGTCTTTTTGGCACAGAGTAAATACCTATAATTACGACAGGAGGTTGATATGAATAGCGAAAACACCTTTATCAGAATATCTGACTGCTCCCACGGGCAAGCCCGTGGGGTTCTGATTACCAAGTTTAGCTTGTAATCGTACATCATTTTCAGATTTTGGAGTTACAAGTGTAAATCTATTTGAATCAGGACTTTTATCACCAAGCAGTCCAACGACCACATTAACGGTAAATTTCTGCTTTACAGCAAGGAAGTACAGTCAATCTCCCTGTTATTAAGTTGTTAAGCTATTTTAATTCCACTGTTTAATATTTTAAGTTTATTAGTCTTAATCCATGCGATTAAGGCTTTTTCTTTATTGTATTGATTCTTAAATTCTGTAACACATTTTTCTTTATCTATATCATATATTCTGTAATCGTAGCAGTAGAGTAAAAAGGATGAATACCAATCTCTTTGCACTTCAGTACCATCCTGAAGTTTATACATCCTGTCGGATAATTTCTTTTTGATATAATCATCGACTGTGTGGTCATACTGCGAAGCTCTGTAATTATTCGGGACTTCTACATATGTACCACCCGTGTCCTTGAATTTCTTTTCTACCGTAGTCTGAAACCCCGAAGGGCATCTGTTCTTTATGGACTTACCAAAACGCTTTTTCTTATTAAATTTGCCTTTACTGTTAACGGTAGTTTCTTTAGTACGTTTCATTAGCTTGCTTGCGTTTTTAGGCTCTGTTACGAATGTATCTCCAAGGCTTCGCAGATGGTTAGCATCTTCATTTATTGCAAACTGCCTGTTTATTGCATTGATACGACAGAGTTCTGAATGTTTGGCTTTCAGCTTCTTATAATGGTTAGAATATTTCCAAGTCTTTTTACCTTTTTTTACAGTGCCGTCTTCATTGTAGTTTTGCGGATTAGTAGCCCGTCTTGACCTGTCCATTGCCCGATAAAGCAATCGCTCTTTTCTTTCAGAAGTCTGGATGCTGTTGCCACGCTCTGAAAGATTCTTCAATCCAACCTCTGTATCTGATGTATAGGCGACCGTCTGTGTTCCAATGTCAGCACCCACCACACCTTTGCCATATTTATGCCTTGGGTTGCCATGTTTATCGTATTTAGGTTTTGCTTTACCCTCGATAGTCAAATGCAAATATATTTTATATTTACCTCTTATCATTTTGGGAACAAGCGTTGCATAGCAAGGTCTGTATGTATCTATACAAAAAGCATCCTCAATAAGCGTATTAACTGCCTTGTTGTCGATAATCTCAGGATTAGCAAGATATGACAGGACTGCATTTATTTCATCTGTTTGAAATCTATCATTTATTTGTATGCCAAAAACTGTCTTGCCAAGTTTAAATTGTATTTTATCGTCCTTAACAGACATTGGAATGCCACGATTTATCTGTTTTGCCCTGATACACGGCAGTTCTCCATATTTAGAGAAGTGAATATTATTGCCATTATCATAAAGACGTTTTTCCATACCACGCCAAATATCTTCAGCTTTGGTAAGAGCAAAAACTGCATCTATACCATATTTCTTGCCTATTAGTATCATAGACTTACGACAGAAATCCCATGTGACATTATATTCAGACTGCATTTCATTAAGCTGTTTAGATAAAATCTTGCGTTTATTCTTATCCTCGGTATTGCTGTAAAGCTTACGAAGTTTACGGTATCTCTTAGTACGTATGAGCTGGTCATAATCCTTTCTCATAAGACTTACAAGTTCATTACCTGCTTTGCGGATTTTATCAGAAAGAGCCACAGCCTTCATAACATCAGAATAAGACATATTTGTTTCAACAACCAAAATATGCCTGTCGGAAAGTTTATGAAATTGCTTTAAAGTTTTCCTATATTCTTCATCAATCATGAACTTTCTGCTCCTCAATATATTCCTTTACGGTAGCTTCGCTTATATGTCCCACCGTTGATACAAAATATCCTCTTGACCATAATACTCCACAGCGGGAATAGAACTGTTTTAATTGTGGATACGCCTTAAACATCTCAATAGCACTGATGCTTTTAAGTGTCCTTACTATATCGCAAGGAGCAACCGTTTGAGGACAATCTGCAAATATGTGTATATGGTCAGGCATTACTTCTAATGCTTTGATTTCATACCCGTATTGTTTGCAGATGTCAGTAAGAATGCTCTTTAATGTATTATCAGCACCGTTCTGTAATACAGAAAATCTGAATTTCGGACACCATATAATATGATATTGTGTCAGGTACTTACAATGCGAAGCATTATGATATTGTTCCTCGCTCATCTGCATTTTCTCCTAACTGATATTTTTCCTGTATTCCTCTACGCATCAAATCAAGAAAAGTGATGGTAGTACCTTCCTCAACAGAATAGATACGTGCAAGGTTTTCAAGCTGTTCTTTCCATTCAGAAGGAATGGAAATGTTAATCTGTACGTTATTGCTTTTTGGTCGTGCCATTATTTTCCTCCTTCAATATTTGTAATCCTATATTCCTAAGTTGTTTTGCTCTCAAAAGAGACTTACATTCTTCAATTGTAAGGTTAATTATTTTACTCCAGTTACCATAATTTTGATATGGCTGAACATATGCAGCATCTTCTTCAGTAAGTAAGCAATCCCATTCGCCTAACACCCATCCATGTTTAACAAATCCTTTTTCTTATCTGTCGTGGACGAGGATTTTGTTTTTTACATTTGTTGCACGGACACCACAAACTTTTACAGTGTGTTAACTCAAAATATGTATATTTATCTATTTTCTTTTTTATAGTCTGCTCAAAACCACAATAGTCACATATCAGTGTAAACATAGTAATACCTTTCTTTTATACATAGATTATATATCCATTCTATGTAATTGTTAAGTTAAAGAAAAGCGGCTTTCATCCCACACGCAAGCGCGTGGGTTTTACGCCGCAAATTTATAACGACTTTACAAAAAATTTGCTGGTGAATTACAGCTACGGGAAAAACAATCTGGTCCTCTCCCCTTTCTCGATCCTGGTGCTTTTATGCATGGCTGCCGATTCAACCGACAGTGAAACCAGGAAAGAAGTTATCAATGTTATAAATTTGCGGCGTAAAACCCACGCG
>SVKH01000137.1 GCA_015068545.1 Oscillospiraceae bacterium | reverse complement strand
TGCAGGTATAGGAGCTGGTGGCGAAGGCTACACAACCTTTACCATAGCGGGCCCTACCGGAGAAGGTTTGACGGCAGCGCATTCATTTACCCGTCAAAGAAGATGTGTTTTGGTTGATGGATTCCATATTGTATAAAAGTCTTCTAAGATTGAAATAACCAAAAATTCATCAGGTTTAAAGATTATGGGACTTAATCCCATTGACTTGACGAAAGGATTAAGATATGAAAGCATTAGGGATGATTGAGGTTTATGGCTTTTCTCATGCAGTAGCAGTGGCAGATCTTGCCGCAAAAACTGCTGACATAAAGGTTATAGCCTTTGACAGAAACCGTCCATTTGCACCTGGATTTCCTGTACCTCTTATTATGGAAGTAAAGATTGAGGGAGAAACAGCAGCGGTTCAGGCGGCAATTGAGGCTGCGGCAGAATATTCAAAATCAAAGGGGAAATACATTGTCCATCACGTTATTCCGCGCCCAGCGGAAAGTGTAGAAAAGATGGCATACCTTTTGGATATTAATAAGGATAAGTTTAACAAGAAGCTTCCAAAGAGCTTTTTGGGAAAGGATAAGGCATAATGGAATCAATAGGATTACTTGAAGTTGAAGGTCTTGTTGCATCTATCGAAGGGCTTGATGCCATGCTTAAGACCGCCAATGTCCGCCTTATTCATACAGAAAAACGTCTTGGCGGAAGACTAGTGACTATAATAGTAGCAGGTACAGTTTCTGCAGTATCCGCAGCGGTAGAAGCAGGAGAAGCAGCTGCATCCGTTCTTGGAAAGGTTTACGGTACAGAAGTTATCGCAAATCCACACGAGGAAGTTACAAAGTTCTTTGATATGAGTAAATAATAAAGGGATTAAGTATTATGATTTACGATGAAAAGGCAATTATTGATGCCGTAAAATTGGCTATAAATGAATACAGTGCCGAAAGAAGTGGAGAAATAAAGGTGGGTGTATCACAAAGACACGTTCATCTTTCCCGTGAAGACCTTGATACACTTTTCGGCAAAGGCTATGAGCTTACAGTGAAAAAGATTCTAATGGGCAGAGAATATGCCTCTGATGAATTTGTGACACTTGTAGGGCCATCCTTAAAATCAATCGAAAAAGTTCGTGTATTGGGTCCGGTGAGAAACAAAACTCAGGTAGAGATTTCCCGAACAGATACTTTTCTTCTAAAGGTAAGTCCACCGGTGCGACCTTCAGGTTGCCTTGAGGGCTCAGAAAAATTGGTACTGGTAGGCCCGAAGGGAACAGTTTACCTAAATGAGGGAGTAATAATAGCAAACAGACATATCCATCTTACTCCTGAATATGCTTCTGTCCATGGCATTTCCGATGGTGATTATGTGGATGTTGAAGTATCTGGCATAAAGCCTACCAGATTTTATGATGTTCAGGTTCGTATTCGTGATGACTTTAATGTGGAAATGCACATCGATACAGATGATGCCAATTCTGCCGGTCTTAGAAATGGCGATCCTGTGCGAATTATTAAAAAGTAAAATTAGAGTTATTGCAAACCCGAATAGTACCTTAATATACGGTAGATTCGGGGATTTGCGTTTTGGAGATAGGGTGAATAATTCCCTGATATTATAAGCTAATAGTAGTAAAAGAAAGCAGGTGATATTGTGTTTGCATTGGAACGTCAGAAAATGATATTGGAGCTTTTGGAAAAAAACGGTGCAGTTACTGTAAGTAACCTTAGCAGTATCCTTTCGGTAACGGAGGAAACTGTACGTCGTGATCTTGAAAAGCTTGAAAAGCAGGAGGCGTTAAGACGTACTCACGGTGGTGCTGTGCCTATTGATGAAAGCACATACGAGTTTTCTCTAGAAAAGAGAAAATCCACCAATGTAGAGGCAAAGGAAAAGCTTGCAGAAATTGCTCTTTCGCATATAGCATCCGGAGACACCATATTTTTGGATGCATCAACCACCACGTTTTTCATAGCAAAAGGGCTTAAAAAACGCAATAATATAACTGTTATCACAAATTCCATTCGTGTTATTGCGGAGCTTTCCGGCTATCCGGAGATAAAGACTATTGCAGTTGGTGGTATTGTCAGCGAGAATCAGTCCTTTGTAGGTTCTCTTGCAGAAGCTAATATACGGGAAAACTACGTTGCGAATAAGATGTTCTTTTCCAGTAAGGGAATTACTGTGGATGCAGGCATATTAGAGTCTAATGAGAAAGAGTGCGGAATCAAGCAAAAAATGCTTAAAAATTCCGGTACAAAATTCTACCTTTGCGATAGTTCAAAAATAGGTAGAATAGGATTTGTAAAGCTATGTGCATTTGATGATATTGATTACTTTATCAGTGATGCAGAAGTGCCGGATAAGCTGAAGTATAAGCTTTCCGATAGCGATGTAAAGATAATAAATGTGTAAATATAGGACTATATCAAAGGTTTTAACAGACAATTGATATAGTCTTTTTTGTTTTTCATATACAGCCAAATTTGGAATATACTAGCTATGTAAGTATATATTTTGGAGGTATTTTATGAAAAAGTCTAATGTACAACTGATTGGTTTCGTTTTTTCAGGAGTTTTGGGTGTGCTTTTGCACTTTTTGTATTCTCTTACGGGAGATAGTCCGTTTGTTGCGCTGTTTTCTGCTGTTAATGAATCCACTTGGGAGCATATGAAGATTGCCTTTTTTCCTATGCTTATTTTTGCTATTGTGGAAAGACGTTTCTTTTTACACGATAGCGAAAATTATTGGTGCATAAAGCTTTCGGGAATTGGTTTGGCAACTTTGTTGATTCCTGTGCTGTTTTATACCCTAAACGGAGCATATGGAAAGACTTCGGCTTTTGTGAACATATTGATCTTCTTTGCATCCATATATATTGGTTATAAGTTAGAAACGAGGTTTTTTAATAAAGGCATTTGTGACTACATTAGCGAAAGAGCAGCCATATTCTTCCTTTGCATCATAGCGATAGCATTTGCTGTTTTTACCTTTTTCTCGCCGGAACTTCCTCTGTTTTTAGACCCAGTAAACGGCGGATACGGAATATAAAATGATATATTATGTGCACTTGTCAATAAATTGATGCAAAAAGCGGATTACAAGGCAAAATAAACCTTGAATAATCCGCTTTTTTGTGGTAAAATTAAAGTAACTATGATTATTTATATAATACGGGGTTTTGGACCTTATAGCTAGAGTAAAGATTTAGAAAAAATCTCATAGAATATAGTTTTTTACACAAGCAAAGCGCATATTTTCGTGTGGTATGAGGAGAGTGTGTTTTAGTGAAAAAGTTAATTAAGCTGTGCATATTTTGCGTATTGATGTTTCTTT
>SVKH01000136.1 GCA_015068545.1 Oscillospiraceae bacterium | reverse complement strand
AGCCAGCACAGTCCTCACCATAGCAACAGGAACATACTCATCTGTGGCAACATTAAGATAGTCGCGGATAAACTCCTTATTCGTCTCATTTTCATACCACCCCACCAAGGTATCATTGTCGTGAGTGCCGGTGTATGCTACGCAATTTTCCGGATAATTATACGGCAGATAAGGATTGTCATTATACGGGTCAAAAGCAAATTGCAAAACCTTCATCCCCGCCAATCCGCTGTCTTTTAAAAGCTTATGCACATCTTCGGTTAAAAATCCAAGGTCCTCCGCTATAATTTTTGCCTGCGGCAGTCTACTCTTAATTGCATCAAAAAGTGATATTCCCGGTCCTTTTTCCCATACACCGCGTTTTGCGTCCGTATCCTCTGCAGGAATAGCATAATATGCCTCGAAACCTCTGAAATGGTCAAGTCTTATAACGTCATATAGCATAAACCCTGCCGTCAATCTGCTTATCCACCAGGAATAGCCGTCATTTTTCATTGCTTCCCAGTTGTATAGCGGATTGCCCCACATCTGACCTTCTTCTGAAAAAGCATCCGGAGGACAACCGGCAATTCTTTCGGGCAGACCTTCCTCAGTCAGTTGAAACTGGGCTCTGTTTACCCAAACATCGCAAGAATCAAGCGATACATATATAGGGATGTCGCCTATTATCGCTATTCCCTTTTCTGCAGCATAGCTTTTAAGCTTTTTCCACTGTCTTGAGAATATGTATTGCTGAAATTTATAAAAGGCAATTTTGTCCCACAGCTTGTTGGTGTAGTCATTCACCGCGTCGGTTTCCATATTCTTTATATCATCATCCCACTCATACCAAGGCTTACCCTCAAAATGCTCTTTCAGCGCCATAAAAAGTGCGTAATTATCAAGCCAGTATTCCGCATCACCCTGAAATTTGATGTACTTTGCATCAACCACAAATCTTTCAAATGCTTTTTTCAAAAGCTTGGGTTTTTCCTCACGGATAACAGGATAATCTACCTTTTCATCATCTTCTCCAAGGCTTATCCCCTCAAAATCCTCATCTGTCAAAAGGCCTTCTGTTATTAGTTCTTCCAAATCTATCAGGTTTGGATTTCCTGCAAATACACTGGGACTTTGATATGGCGAATTACCAAACTCGGTAGGATTAAGTGGCAATACCTGCCAGTAGCTTTGTCCCGCCTGAGCCAGAAAATCCACAAATTCAAATGCTTTTTTCCCCACAGTACCTATTCCAAACCTCCCCGGAAGGCTGGAAATATGCATTAGTATGCCTGCTTTTCTCATTTTTTACCTCTTCCGCGTGCCAAATTAGCACACTTTTAGTTTTACTCAACATATTGTATCATATATAAGCCAATAAATCAAAAAAATATTGAAAAAAATTTTAAATTATGCTAATATACTTATTATAATAGGATTATTCATTACTAGAATTGTGTATAATACAAGACAGAAAGGCGGTAATTTTATGAATATATGCGTGTACGGAGCTTCCAGTAACCTTATTGATGAAGTTTATATCTCAGCCTGCGAAGATTTAGGCAGAAAGATTGCTAAAAACGGTCACACCCTTATTTTTGGATGCGGATCTGCCGGTGTTATGGGTGCCAGCGCAAGAGGCGCAAAGGAGGAAGGCGGCGAAATAGTCGGCATAACTCCTACATTTTTCAATGTGGACGGAATGCTTTTTGAGGACTGTACTCAGGTTATCCGCACAGAGACCATGCGGGAAAGAAAAAAGATTTTGGAAGAAAAATCTGATGCTTTTATCGTAGGTCCGGGAGGCATAGGAACTTTTGACGAGTTTTTTGAAATCCTTACCCTGAAGCAGCTTTCACGTCACACAAAAGCCATCGTTATCTTTAATATAAACCACTACTACGACGAGCTATTGGCATTTTTGGATAAGGCTGTTAAGGAAGAATTTTTAAAGGATGAGTGTATCCACATTTTTGAGGTTTTCGATAATGCGGATGATATTATGAACTACTTAGAAAGCTACAAACCTGTTGACCTTAACATTCTGAATCTGAAAAATATCTAAAATACAACGAAAGCTAAATAGTCTAAAACGCAAAATTGCGATTATACCCTGCGTTATAGTCTGATTATTTATAAAAAAGCTTTTGATAAAAGATATGCCTGCCGGCGTAGGAATAAGGCGGCAATTTTGCTATCAGAAAACTACAACATAGAATTAGTAATTTCCAAATAGGTAATAGTATAATAGAGGAAATCCCATAATTTGAGATTTCCTCTATTTTTACGTCCTTTTATGGTAAATAAAACATCTCCATCGCAGTAGCTATATACAGCTTCGGGGGAACCAAGGCATTGCCTTGGATAGTTTTATCATTTTTAAACAGTTTTTCACTTTCCGCCGCCATTTTTCAGATACATAGCCTTCATTATAGCCGCGTCCTCTGCCTGAGTTCCGGCAGATTCTGAAATTACAGTTGGCGCAAGATTCCGTTCCACCAAAATCTCTGCCACATAATCAAAGTCCGGCCCGAATACGGTATCTTCAAAGGTCAGATGCTTTTTTTCTCCGCCTTTGGTGTACTCTATCTTACTAAAATGACTGTGGAAGGACTTTTCACGTTCCGCACCAAGACCATTTTTAATAGCATCAAATATCTCTTCAAAGTCGGCCTTTGTTTTAAGTCCTCCTAATGTTCTGGCATTCAGATGACCAAAGTCTATGCAAGGCAAAAAGCTCTCATCCAGCTTGCACAGCTCTATCACTTCCTCCAAATTGCCAAGCTGATTTATTTTTCCCATAGTTTCTATACAAAGACGAACATTTTCATACCCTTCCGACACAAGAGCTTCTCTCGCCAACTTTACAGTCTTTTTCGCAAACTCCAAGGCTTCCGGTCGTTCCATTTTCCCTAACGCACCACTATGAACAACCACTCTGTCTCCACCTAAAAACTTCACTAGCTGTGCCGACTGCAAAATGTAATTTATACTACCAACTCTCTTTTCCTCCTCAGGAGTTGCAAGGTTTATGTAGTATGGCGAATGCACGCTCATAACTATTCCGTTTTCCTCAGCTTGCAATGCAATCTTTTTTGCAGTTGCTTCACCGCAACGCACACCGTTGCCGCACTGATACTCGTAGGCATCCAAACCTCTTTCCTTTAACCATTTTGGCATTTCTTCCGACGCTTTATGACCTTCTGCATAAAAGCTGTCACTATTTCCTGCTGCTCCGAATTTTGCTTTCATAACTTACCTCATACTAATTCTAATATTTTGGGGAAGTTCACTCCCCGTATCTTGCCTTGTTTTTCTGCAGTTACATTTACAGATTATCACTATCTGTCAACCCTTATAATTT
>SVKH01000005.1 GCA_015068545.1 Oscillospiraceae bacterium | reverse complement strand
ATACAAAATGGGCTGTAACATCAGCGAAGAAGCGGCAATAATGGCGTATAACGAAATGTCAAAATAATCAAAAGGATGTGAGAATATGGCATGGGCTGTTGTTACCGGAGCAAGTTCCGGTATAGGCAGAGATATTGCAAAGATTCTGTCTACCAAGGGATATGATCTTGTACTTGTGGCGCGAAGAGGAGAAAAACTAGAGGAGCTTTCCGCTATGCTAAGTACAAATGTGGAAATAGTAACTATGGATCTTTCCATAAGTGAAAACTGCTATTCCCTGTTTGAACGCTGCAAAAGCAAGGATGTGGAAATCTTGGTAAATAACGCAGGCTTCGGACTCTTTGGCGAGTTTTGCGATACTCAGCTTGATACCGAGCTTAAAATGATAGATTTGAATGTAAAAAGTCTGCATATTCTCATGAAACTGTTTCTTTTGGAATTTAAGCGAAAGAATAAGGGCAAAATACTGAATGTAGCATCTGCCGCAGGGTTCTTGCCGGCAGGCCCGTTTATAAGCACATATTACGGAACTAAGGCGTATGTTTTAAATCATACCCGAGGAGTGGCAAAGGAGCTAAAAAAAGCAGGAAGTAGTGTTACCGTTTCTGCTCTTTGTCCGGGACCGGTAAAAACCGAGTTTAATGCAGTAGCAGGCGGTCAGTTTGCTATGGTAGGCATGGACTGCGAAAAAGTGGCAGAAATTGCGGTGGAAGGACTTATGAAGGGGAAAACTGTTATAGTGCCGGGTGTTATAGTAAAAATCGGCAGATTTTTGACAAGGTTTTTGCCGGATAGCGCCTTAGCCGCAGCCGCCTATAAGTTTCAGGGACTAAAACGAGAATAATTAAGAGGAATAAACAATGATACAAATTGGAAATAGATGGGATGAGCTTCTTGGGGACGAATTTTCCAAGCCTTACTTTAAGGAGCTTATGGAGTTTGTGGATGATGAGTATAAAAATTACAAAATCCATCCCGACAGAGAGGATATCTTCAATGCACTAAAGCATACAAGCTATGAAGATACCAAGGCGGTAATCTTCGGACAGGATCCGTACCATGGCGATAATCAGGCTCACGGTCTTGCCTTTTCGGTAAAAAAGGGAGTGGACATTCCGCCTTCGCTTAAAAATATGTACAAGGAACTCCAAGATGAACTGGGACTTACTATACCGGATCATGGCTGTCTTGAAAAATGGGCAAACCAAGGGGTTCTTTTGTTAAATTCGGCGCTAACCGTTCGTGATGGATTGGCAAATTCCCACAAGAACAAGGGCTGGGAAAAGGTTACAGACAGAATTGTCTCCCTATTGAACGAAAGAAGTCAGCCTGTGATTTTTCTCCTGTGGGGTAATGATGCAAAAAGAAAGCAGGAGCTTATAACAAATCCGCAGCATATAATCTTGACTGCGGCTCACCCAAGTCCGTTGTCAGCAACCCGCGGATTTATGGGATGCGGACATTTCAAAAAGGTAAACAACATCTTACTGGCGATGAATAAAGAACCAATCGACTGGCAAATAGAGTAGCCGACGGCTAAAATTTCCCACATCGGCACTTTTTGCTCGGGGCGGTACCAACGTACAGCACCGCTCGCATCAAAGCACCAATGTGAAAAATTTTATCTCGTCGGAAGACTAAAATTTCCGTACAGCATCTTTTGCTCGGGGCAGTACCAATGTACAGCACCACTCGCATCAAAGCACCAATGTGAAAAATTTTACCTCGTCGGAAGGCTAAAATTTCCATACAGCATTTTTCTCGGGGTAGTACCAACGTACAGCACCACTCGCGTCAAAGCACCAATGTGAAAAATTTTATCTCGTCGGAAGGCTAAAATTTCCATATAGCATCTTTTGCTCGGGGCGGTACCAACGTACAGCACCGCTCGCATCAAAGCACCAATGTGAAAAATTTTATCACGCCGGAAGGCTAAAATTCCCATACAGCATCTTTTGCTCGGGACAGTACCAACGTACGGTGTCGATTTAAAGGTTACTGAGGGTAGTTTTATTAAACCCAGAAGACAGGGGAAATCATGGCTTACATAAGTATAAAAGGAGAAGTAGTGTATGAAAAAACTTCTTATTATAGATTCCAATAGTTTAATAAACCGTGCATTTTACGGAGTGCGGTTTCTTTCCAGCAGTGACGGAACGCCCACAAATGCGGTGTACGGTTTTTTTATGACGCTGATGAAGCTGATAGATGACTTCAAACCGGACTATATTTGTGCGGCATTCGACCTAAAAGCGCCCACTTTCCGTCACAAAATGTTTGCAGACTACAAGGCACAGAGAAAACCAATGCCCGATGGACTCAGGGAACAAATGCCAATCTGCAAAGAGATATTGCGAAAAATGAATATACGCATATTGGAGCAGGAAGGGTTTGAAGCCGATGACATAATAGGTACCATTTCGCAAATTTGTGAAAAAAACGAAGTGGAGTGTCTGATTGCCACAGGCGACAAGGATGACCTGCAGCTTGCCTCTAAAAGCACAAAGGTACTGCTGACTGTAACAAAATCAGGTGTGACCGAAACCGAAAGCATTGACGAAGACGGTGTTATGGAAAAATACGGTGTTACTCCTACCCAGTTTATTGACGTAAAAGGGCTAATGGGAGATACATCAGACAATATCCCCGGAGTTGCCGGTATTGGCGAAAAAACAGCACTCAGCCTTATTTCCAAAGCGAAATCAATAGAAAATCTGTACGAAAATATAGACACATTTGGCATTACAGCAGGAACTCTAAAAAAGCTGGAAGCAGGCAAGGATATGGCATTCTTATCAAAAACTCTTGCCACAATAGACAAAAATGTGCCGATAGCGTTTGAGTTTGAAAGCAGTACACTTTCTGATTTTTCGGAAAATGAAGGACTTTATGAGGCATTGAAAAAGCTTGATTTAAATAAGCTGATCACCCGAATGGGAGTGAAAAAGAGCGAAATCAAGCCATCGGTGGATTTCCTGTCCGGTACAAAAACCCTTGTAATAGACACCAAGGAAGAGTTTTTAAAGTTTGCAAAAAGTGCAAAGGAACTGGGAGAGGTGTCCTGCGTTTTCGAGCTGTATGACGGAAAAATATCTGCCTGCGGAATGGCGGTAGAAAGAATCGGCGCAAGCATTTTTCCGGATGAAAGCTTCCGGGCGGAATTTGAAGAATTTCTTGCAGATAAGTCGGTAAAAAAGTATTGCGCAGATGTAAAGGATACCTTGGTGAATAACAAAATTGAAGGCATAGCCGGAGACATTGCCATAAGTGCATATTTAGTCAATCCTGCAAGACCGTCATATTCTCAGGAGACTTTGGCAATGGAATATCTGGGATATGAATTTGAAGCGGAAAAACAGGTGTCGCTTTTTGGTGATAGCGGAGAAATTTTGGCAAAAAAGGCACTTTCCGTAATGCCAATCCACCGCATAACCTGTGAGAAGCTAAAGGAAAAGGGACAGGAGTCGCTATATCAGGACGTAGAGCTTCCGCTTATAGAGGTTCTTGCCGGTATGCAAAAGCAAGGAATCCTGATTGACCAAAAGCAATTATCGGCTTTTTCGGAATATTTAAAGGAAAGAATAGAATCTCTTACCGACAGCATTTATGCCCATGCCGGTGGAGAGTTTAATATAAATTCACCAAAGCAACTGGGCGAAATTCTCTTTGAAAAACTGGGATTAAAGTCGGTAAAGAAAACAAAAACCGGCTACTCTACCAATGCAGAAGTGCTGGAAAAGCTAAAGGGCGAGCACAGTATTGTGGAGGAAATTCTGGAATATCGCAGTTTGGCAAAACTAAAAAGCACTTACTGTGATGGATTGATGGCGGTAATAAACCCCAACACAGGCAGAATACATTCTGTATTCAACCAGACTGTGACAGTAACCGGCAGAATCAGCTCCACCGAGCCAAATATGCAGAACATTCCTACCCGTACCGAGTTGGGTAGTCAAATAAGGAAAATGTTTGTAGCAAAGCCTGGATGTGTACTGATTGATGCTGACTACTCTCAAATTGAGCTTAGAGTTCTTGCGCATATTGCCAAGGATGAAACCATGATAAATGCGTTTAAAAATAACGAGGACATTCACAGCGTTACAGCATCTCAGGTACTGGGAATACCCCAAAGTGAGGTAACCAAGGAGCAGAGAAGCAGTGCAAAGGCGGTGAATTTTGGTATAGTTTACGGTATAGGAGAATACTCGCTTTCTCAGGACTTAAAGATTTCGGTAAAGCAGGCAAAGGCATATATCGAAAGCTATCTTCAAAAGTACAACGGAGTTCGGGAATATATGGAAAACATAAAAGCCGATGCCAAAGAAAAGGGATATGTTACTACTATGATGAACAGAATCCGCTATGTACCGGAAATAACCTCATCAAATTTTCAGACAAGATCTTTTGGCGAGCGTGTGGCTCTAAATACTCCTATTCAGGGTAGTGCGGCAGATATTATAAAGCTTGCCATGGTAAGAATTTATAAAAAGCTGAAGGATGGCGGCTTTGGGGCAAAGCTTATTCTGCAAGTTCATGACGAACTGATAATAGAGTCGCCGCGGGAAGAGGTAGAGGCTGTATCGAAAATCCTTTCGGAGGAAATGGAAAAAGCAGTTACACTTTCGGTACCTCTTGTGGTAGATATGTCGGAAGGAGAGAGCTGGTATGATGCGAAGTAAAACTGTAATAGGAATTACAGGTGGATCGGGATGCGGAAAAAGCTACTTAAGCTCACTATTAAGGGAGCAGGGCTATCCGGTAATTGACGCTGACCTAGTAGCTAAACAGGTGATGCAAAAGGGGGAAGAATGCCTTGATGAAACCGCAAAGGAGTTTGGCGAGCAAATACTGGAAAATGGCGAGTTAAACCGAAAGAAGCTTGCAGAAATCGTGTTTTCTGATCCTAAAAAATTGCAAAAACTAAATGAGATTTCACATAAATACATTCTTCTTCGCATAGAAGATATGATAGAGAAAGAGGCGTCGGAGCAGGTTTTTGTAGATGGCGCTGTACTTATAGAAAGCGGATTCCCATGTGACATTATGATAGGTGTAGTTGCGGAATACGATAGGCGGAAGGAACGCATTATAAAGCGTGACTACTTAAGTGAAGAGGAGGCTGCTCGTCGTCTTGATGCTCAGCCGGGGAAAGAGTTTTATGAGAATAACTGCGATTTTATTGTATACAATAATGGCGCAGAGCTTAATATAGGAGAAATATTAAAAAGAATTGAGGAGATAAAATCAAAAAGTTTATAATATGCCTTATAGTGGTGGTATCGGTTTTTCAAATTACAGTCAGTCTGGCAAAAAGGCTGTTCCCTTTAAAGTATCAGGACGTAATAGAGGAAAGCGCCATAGAATACGGGTTGGAAACTGACCTTGTACTAGGAGTAATATATGCGGAGAGTGGATTTAAAGAGAACGCAAGCTCCGGCAAAGCTCATGGACTGATGCAGATAAGCCAATCCACAGGCGAATGGATATTGAATAAAATGGGAGAAGAGTATTTGCCGGAAAAGTTGTACCAACCCGAAATCAATATAAGAATGGGTTGCTTTTATCTTTCCTATTTAATAGACCATTATAAAAACATCGAAACCGCGCTTGCCGCCTACAACGCCGGAATGGGAAATGTATCTTCGTGGCTAGAGGACAAAAAGTATTCAAAAGATGGAATAACTTTGACCGAAATTCCATACAGCGAAACAGCAAAATATGTACGCAGGGTGCGGTCATTGAGGAAGATTTATAAAATCTTGTACTGAATATCTACTATATAATATGTAGTTTTGGTAGAAGAAGAGAAAGGAAATAATATGGAGTATTTAAAAGCATTGTTATTGGGAATAGTAGAGGGCATAACAGAGTGGCTTCCTATAAGCTCAACCGGACATATGATACTGGTGAATGAGTTTATAAACAATGAGGGCTTCACCGGAAGTGACCTATTCCTTTATGTAATTCAGCTAGGAGCAATCCTTGCGGTGGTGACCATGTACTTTAAAAGGCTGAATCCTTTTGCACCGTCAAAGACAGCAGAGGAAAAAGCAGGTACATGGCAAATGTGGTTTAAGGTAGTAGTTGCGTGCATTCCTGCCGCAGTATTTGGACTACTTTTAAACGACTATATGGAGAAGTTTGAAAATTGGCTGGTGGTATCGGCGATGCTTATCCTATACGGAATCGGGTTTATCTTTGTGGAAAGTCGTACAAAATCCAGTAAGGTGACCGATATGTCATGTATGTCATATAAAACTGCTATCTTAATAGGCCTGTTTCAGGTTTTGTCCATCATTCCGGGCACATCCAGATCGGGAGCAACAATTCTTGGTGCCATACTTATGGGGTGTTCCCGTGAGCTTGCGGCAGAGTTTTCCTTCTTTTTGGCAATTCCGGTTATGTTTGGCGTAACATTCCTGAAGCTGGTTACATATGAAGGAGCAATTGCCGGAGGTGAAATTGCCGTCCTTGTGGTTGCCATGTTAGTTGCCTATGTAGTATCTATGCTTGCTATAAAGTTTTTGGTAAACTTTGTGAAAAAGCATGACTTCAAGTCCTTCGGCTGGTACAGAATTGTACTAGGACTGATAGTTATCGGATATTTTTCCCTAATTAAATAAAGAAATCAACTGCCCTTTAAGGTTTATACTACTCACAAAAAGCTTTTGGGGCAGTTTTTTGTGTAGAAAATTGCTGTTTGCACTGTATTTTCGGTACAGAAATAATGCCTTTTTCGGATTATGTAAAAGTGCTGCTTTCCGTATAACTGCTATAAGATAGGTGTAGCGGAAGAGCCTGTTTAAATCCGTAAAAGATTGTTTGATAACAAATGGACTTGGTGACAGCGGTTATATTTCCAAAATTTTGTAAAAAAGATTTAACAAACTGTTTAAAAATATGTATTGCATTTTATAAAAAAAAGTGGTATAGTATATGGAGAATTGCGTTCATATTGGTATAATATGAAATGAAGGGAGAATAACAAATGAGTGAAAGTCGTGCAAAACGAGAAAGAAAAGCGCAGCAAAACGAAGTAAAAGTTGCACCAAAAAAGAGCCCAATGGAGATTATCATAAGTGTGGTAGCGGTACTTTTGGTGGTTGCGGTTGCCGGTCTTGGCGGATATGCTGTCAAGGATGACATCATGGCATTGCTACCGGAAAAGCCACAGCCACAGATTGAAACTATCGGAGACTATGCCGAAAGTGTAGAGACAACTACAGAAGAGCTATTGGCAAAGTGCGGCATGGAGGATATGGGACTTACAGCAGAGAGCGATATGAATGAAATGTATGAAAAGTTCACTATCGACACCTACGCTAAGTTTACAGATACCGATGCCGAAACCTTGAAGGCTGTCTATGGTATCCAGGATCTTGCGGATGACACCCTATGGAGCGAAGCGCAAATGAAGATGCCTATGTACAAGGTAGCAGAGCAGGCAGGTCTTGCGTTTGATGAGTTTGCTCAGCAGAACCAATTACCTGCTGAAATAACAAAGGATACAACCTATGAAGAAGCTCTTAAGATAATGGAAGCGCAGGCACCGGTGGATGATGCGGAAACAGAAGCACCTGCTGATGCTGAAGCAGAAACTGAAACAGAAGCAGAAGCTCCTGCAGAGACAACAGAAGAATAAAAAGGAGAATTGAAAATGGACGAGAACAAGAACTATAACGAATTGGAAGAAACACAGGATGTACTACCTGAGGAAAACAATCTTCCACAAGATGAAGAAATTGTAGAGGAAGCGGCTGTAGACGCTGTTGAGGAGACAGAAGATGCAGTAGAAGAAACAGTAGAAGATGCTGAACCAACAGAGGAAGCTGCTGCAGAAGATGTTCAGGACAGCCAGTACGAAGCTCCTGCTTATGAGGAAGTTGCGGAAGTAAAGAAGTCTAAGACAGGCCTAATCGTTACTATCATCATCTTGGTAGTAGCATTGATCGCAGGCGGAGCGTATGCAGCATGGAAGATTCTTTGGAGCAATCCATACAACAGAATGGGATATGTTGATATCAGCGGAAAGACCGTTCAGGATCTTGCAGACCAGATGGGTGTAGATGTACCTACATTCCTTGCACAGTATGAATTGCCAGAAGATATGCCGGCAAACACAACAGAATCAGCAGCATACTACAACATCCCTGTAAAAGTTATGGCGCAAATGTTCGGTATGGACTACGCAACAATGAAGGAAACTCTTAAGTTCCCTGAAACAGTAACAGAAGATACTCCATGGGGAGAAGCTGAAGGAGAAGTTACTATCCAGTACTATGTTGGAGAAGAAAATCTTGCAACATTCAAAGAGCAGTACGGACTTGGCGATGATATTACACTTGAAACAAAGTGGAAGGAAGTTCGTAATATAGTTGATCAAGCTCAAAAAGATGCAAGAATCGAGCAAGAAAAGGCTATGGAAGAAGCAGCTAAAAACGCAGAGCAAGCGCCAAGCGAAGATGCTCCGGTAGATGCTCCTGCAGAAGGTGAAGATGCTCCGGCTGATGCGCCGGTAGAGGATGCACCAGTAGCAGATCCGCCTGCAGAGGAAACTCCGGCAGAAACACCAGCTGAATAAAAATATGAATATTAGCCGACTTTCAAATTTAGTTTGAAGGTCGGTTTTTGTTTCATAGGAAACTTGCATTCCTATGAAACAAAATAATGATTTATGCCCGTGCAAATTTTTGATTTTGCCAAAAGGTACATGGACGTAAACAAAGCAAACTGCTTCTACTTACAGCGCTTTAATAATTTAAACATAACCGTAACTTTAAGTGGTGGTGAAGTCGCTTAATTCTTGATTTTTTTAGTAGAATGTGATAAACTTTGTTTATATCAACAAGGAAGGATTTTTTTAATGAAGTACTATGCGGTAAGAAACGGACGAAAAATAGGAATATTTGAAACTTGGGATCAGTGCAAGGCTCAGGTGGATGGTTTTTCGGGTGCAGAATATAAGTCATTTACAAAAAAAGAGGACGCGCAAAACTACCTAACTGGAGAAGATACGGTGACAAGCCCTTCCGGGACTGTTGCATATGTTGACGGGAGTTATAATATAGAGACTTGTGAATTTTCCTACGGTGCGGTTATATTTACGGGAGAAGAAATGAAGACTTTTTCCGAAAAGTTTTCCGATCCGGAGCTGGCTTCCATGAGAAATGTTGCAGGGGAGATAAAAGGTTCTGAGTTTGTAATGCGATATTGTCTGGAAAACGGAATTTCTGAAGTTGCCATTTATTACGACTATGAGGGTATTTCCGCATGGGCAGAGGGCAGATGGAAAACAAACAAGCACGGAACTATTGCATACAAGGAGTTTTATGATGAAATAAAGGGAAAACTCAAAGTTTCTTTTGTGAAGGTAAAGGGACATTCCGGAGATACCTACAACGATATGGCAGACCGCCTTGCCAAGGATGCGCTGGGAATAAAGTAGTAGAGATTGCAATTTTATATAATATGAGTGACTATATATGATATGAGTACGTTGATACGTTTGGGCAATAAAAAAGCCCATTTGATTTTAATCAAATGAGCTGTGGAGCTGGTGGCGTGACTTGAACACGTGACCTGCGCATTACGAATGCGCTGCTCTACCGACTGAGCTACACCAGCAAAATATAGTCAACGAAGAATTAAAAGGTTTATTATCTAAGATAATAAACCTTTTGCAATTTCGTTAATCATACGGCCGTCAGCACGACCGACAGTTTTTGCTTTAACAGCTGCCATAACCTTGCCCATATCCTTCATAGAGGATGCACCGACTTCGGCTATGGTATCTCGGATAACGGCAGCTAGCTCGTCCTCCGACATCTGCTTTGGCAAATACTCCATCAAAACATCCATTTCCGCCTTTAATCCGGCGATTAAATCGTCTCGGCCACTCTTTTCATAATCAGGGAGAGAATCTTTGCGTTGCTTTAATTGCTTTGCAATGACTTCCAAAACTCCGTTGTCATCAAGAGTTACCTTATTATCCTTTTCGACCTGAAGCACACCGGCTCTTACCAGTTGTACTACATTCTTACGGATTACGTCTTTATTTTTCATTGCCGACTTTAGGTCGTCGGCCAGTCTTTCCTTAAGTGACATAATTACTTAAACTTTCTCTTACGAGCAGCCTCGGATTTCTTTTTACGCTTTACACTTGGCTTTTCGTAATGTTCACGTTTTCTTATTTCAGACATAACTCCAGACTTTGCGCATTGACGCTTAAATCTTCTAAGAGCGCTGTCTAATGATTCATTTTCTTTAACACGAACTTCTGACATTTGTATTTCCCTCCCTCCGGCAAAACAATTTCCGGCTGTTTGACGGATGTATACGGACTAATATGATAATTCAACACCATATTACACCACGATATATATTATACCTCATTTAATATGGAATTGTCAAGTTTTTTACAATTTTTTTTACAAAAATAAATAATTTTTTTTAAAATCAGCCTGCAGGCCATCCGAATTGTCTTCCTCCGGTGAGGTGGAAATGTATGTGAGATACTGTCTGGCCACCGTCTTTACCGCAATTGTTTATCACTCGGTAGCCGTTTTCGGCAAAGCCAAGGTCTCTTGCAATTTTTGGTATAATTTCAAATATATGAGCAATATATTTTGAATTTTCTTCGTTTATGTCATTTGCTGATGATATATGAATCTTTGGTACAATGATTACATGGTGCGGAGCCTGAGGCTCTATATCATTAAAAGCAAATACAAATTCATCCTCATAAACCTTGGTTGATGGGATATCTCCATTAATTATTTTGCAGAATAAGCAGTTTTCCATAATTCTTCTCCTTTTATTTTTTTAAATAGGTTTTGCACAGGTGACTGACTTGGCATATTTCGCATTTTGGTGATCTTGCGGTACATACAAGTCTGCCATGATTTACAAGCTGGTGGCACAGCGATAGCTGAAATTCCGGAGGAATAAGTTTTTTTAGGTCATATTCAATCTTTTCCGGTGTTTCGTTTGTGGTAAGTCCTATCCTGCGGGACAGTCGCATACAGTGGGTATCAACCACCACAGCAGGCTTTCCGAAAATGTCACCAAGCACAAGATTTGCAGTTTTTCTTCCGGTACCGGCGAGGGTTAAAAGGTCTTCCATAGTATCGGGAACTTGCCCGTCATAAACTTCCAGCAAACGCTTGCAGCATAGAATGATGTTTTTTGCCTTGTTGCGGAAAAATCCGATGGACCGAATGTCGTCGCATAATGTGTCGTAGTCGGCATTAGCAAAGGCCTCGCAAGAGGGATATTTCTTAAATAGATCTGCTGTCACAATATTGACTCTGGCATCGGTACATTGAGCCGAAAGTTGAGTAGCAATAAGCATTTGAAGGGGCGTTTCATAGTTTAGGGAGCATTTTGTATCAGGGTAAATTGTGTTAAAAATATCTATTACTCCCTGAGCGCGCTCTTGTTTCTTCATATTATCACCTCGCAATGCTATTATACAACTTATTCAAAAATTTTTCAATGTTTTAACGTAATATTATTAAATTAGTAGATAAAAAGTGTTGATTTTAGTAAAGGGATGTGTTATAATGGTTTAAAATGCGACATTTAGGAGATGATTTTTTGAAGGAAGAATTAAGCGTTATTGATATACTTGACTTGATGATACGACACTGGTGGATTCTGCTTGTTACGGCATTGGTGTTCTGTGCGGTGGCATTTGTTTACGCGGAGGTTTTTGTGGATCCGCTGTATCGTACTGACGGAACACTGTATGTAAATGCACAAAGAACTCAGACCAATGATCTGTCCCAAGGCGAAATTACCGCGTCACAAAAGCTTGTAGTTACATACAAGGAAATACTTACCAGAAGAACATTTTTATCGGGAGTTGCTTCCGATTTGGGACACAGATACAGTATCGGTGAGTTGAAAAAGATGATATCTATGACATCGGTTAATGACACCGAAATTTTGGAAATTTCTGTATCCGGAAAGGTCCCTGAGGATGTTTACCTTGTGTGTCACAGCATACTTACAAGAGCATCGGACGAGCTGGTCAGAGTAATCAATGCCGGTTCTGTTAAAATACTTGACGACGGCCAGATCCCTACATCACCATATGCACCAAACGTTAAGGGATACGCACTTTTTGCGGCTCTTCTTGGGGTAGTATTTGGTGGACTTATCATTCTTGTTCTGGAACTTTTTGATACAAGAGTTAAATCGAGAGAAGACATTGTAGAGAAATACGAGGAGCCGTTACTGGGAGAAATTCCGATACTTATTCCTACAGCTACAAAAGGAGAAAGTAAATGAGTATAAGAAAAGCCATTGGCGAATTTAACATAAAAAAAGCCAACAAAGTAAGAGAAAATGCTACCACGCGTAGAGCAAACACTCTTTTGACCGATTCTAAAGACTTCATGGTAAATGAAGCCTATAAGACGGCAAGAACTAACATAATATTTTCTCTTAACGCTGTTAAAGGCTGTAAAAAGATAATCATTACCAGTGCCAGTCCGGCAGAAGGTAAGACTACAACCTGCCTTAATATGGCAATTGCCTTTGCACAGACATCGGCAAGGGTTTTGGTAATAGATGCCGACCTTAGAAAACCTAGAATTTACCGTCACCTTGGTATCGAAAGAGAAAATGGACTTTCCGATCTTCTTTGTGGTATGTGTGATGTAGACACTGCAATTAAGCACTGTGAGGCACACAAAATTGACTGTATCACATCGGGTCAGATACCTCCAAACCCTGCTGAGCTTTTGTCTTCAGCGGAAATGGGTGCACTTCTTGACAGCATTAGTGACAGATACGACTATATCTTTATAGATACACCTCCTGTTACTGTTGTAACAGAAGCGGCAGCTATGGCAAAATATGCAAGTGGTGTAATTTTGGTTGTTAGACAAAATAACACAATTCACGAATCAATCAAACGTGCAAGAAACAGCTTGCTTCTTACAGACGCAAAAATACTAGGCTTTATTCTGAATGATATTGACTATTCAGCCTACGGCTATGGCAGATACAATAAGTATAACTATCGTACAGCCCGTAAGTACGGCTATGGCGGAAAGAGCTATGGTTATGGCTACGGCAAGGGTTATGGTAGTTACGGCTACGGAAGCTATGGTTATGGCTATGGAAGCTATGGCTACGGTTATGGCGGATATGGTTACGGCTACAAAGAAAGAGCAAGAAAGAATAAGGGTGAAGAAAATCCTGCAGCAGTGAACGGAGAGAATCCGGAAGCAATGCAGAACCAAGTGCAACAACCAACAATGCGTAAGCCAAGTCGTGAAGAAAAGAAAGCTCAAAAGGCGGCGATGAAAGCGGAAATGAAGGCTCAAAAGGAGCAAATTAAGAAGGATAGAATTGCGCATAAGGAAAAAGCTAAGCAGGCAAAGGAAGCTCAGCAGGAAAAGCAAAAGCAAGCTAAGCTTGCCCAAAAGGAAAAGGCAAATAGCAAGAAAAAGTCCAAATAAAATGATATGTAAAAAGGATTTATCCGGTGATGGATGAATCCTTTTTCTTTACAGGAAACAGCGTTTTCGTAAAGAAAAAAATAATTATACTGACGTGCAATTTTTTTAAAAAGCATTAGCTTTTCAAAAATGCACATGGCATAAGAAAAGAAAAATTGCTTCGACCTTCCGCCATAGGCGGTGCAGCAAAACTGTTTTTTTTTGTATGTAGATAACTACCGTACCATAAGATTCAAGTATAAAAAGTGCAGCATAAAAAGGAGCATCATAGCATAGCTCAAAAGTTTTACGCAAAAAAATAGGGCGGAAACATAAGAAGTGTTATGTTACTGCCCTTATTTATCGTTTTTTTAAAGCATTTCCACTCTGCCTTCCAAAGCCTTGGTAAGGGTGAGCTCGTCAGCGTATTCAAGTACAGAGCCAATAGGTATTCCGTGTGCAATTCTGGTAACTTTAACGCCCATAGGTTTTAAAAGCTTTTGTATATACACCGCAGTTGCAGTACCGTTTACCGTGGGGTTGGTTGCCATGATTATTTCCTTGACTTCACCATTTAGTCTTAATAGAAGCTCCTTTATTTTAATATCATCGGGAGATACATCATCAATAGGCGATATAACCCCGTGAAGAACATGGTACAAACCGCTGTACTGACCGGTTTTTTCTATGGCAGACACATCTTTGGATTCCTCTACAACGCAAATTACAGATTTGTCCCTTTTATGCGAGGAGCAAATAGGGCATGGAGAGGTATCGGTCAGGTTCTGACAAACATCGCAGAACCTTACTGAACTTTTTGCGTAAGTAAGAATCTTTGCCATATTCTCGACATCTGCATTGGACATATTATTAAGCACATAGAAAGCAATTCTCTCGGCACTTTTCTTCCCTATACCGGGGAATTGGGCAAACTGCTCAATAAGACTCTCTATCACAGGAGAATACATAACTATACCTCGCGATTAAAAAAGTCCCGGAATGCTGATGCCGCCGGTGATTTCGCTCATGCCTTCTGCCATCATATCATCTGCTTGCTTTATTGCATCATTTACTGCAACCATGATAAGGTCTTCTAGTGTTTCAACGTCGTCAGGATCTACTGCTTCCGGTTTAATCTTGATAGATTCAATTTCCTTTTTTCCGTTTGCAATAACTGTGATAACGCCACCACCTGCAGTAGCCTCTACAGTTTTTTGTTCAACTTCGGCTTGTACAGCCTCCATTCTCTCCTGCATAAGCTGAGCCTGCTTAACTACGTTAGAAACCTTTTTGTTTTGGTTCATTCCGCTTCCGCCAAATCCTTTATACTTTCCCATTTTTTCATTCTCCTTTTCTGATTTATTCATCATCGGACATCATTTCGTTGTCCTCTAAAAATTCTTCTCTGTCCGAGTCCTCGGATATTTCCTCCTGAGAGAAATTGTCATCTTCCGGATTGTATTCCAAAAATTCCGACGAGTCGGTCATTTCCACAAGTTCGGGGAATCTGTCTGCCAAAGCGTCCACAGTATCCTGTGCCATATCCTCCTGCGGTATTGCCGGACCTAGATTCCAAAAATCTATTAAATTATCCTCAATTTCCTCTAAAAATGCTGTTTTAACAACAATCTGCGAACCAATTACTCCACAAACCGCCTCTGTTATCTGATACAGGAATGTGGTTGCCATTTTCTTTAGCATAGCCTCGCTTTTGTCGTAAAGAAGTATGATTCCTTCTCCGTCAACGGTCACCTTTCGTCCCATTACAGTAGGGTGAAGATGTGGGTGCTTGCGGACAATGGCTTGTGCAGTCTTGTCCCATTTTCTTGCCGCCATGACCGAAGGTGTGTCCGGAGAAAGGCTGGCTTTGTCAACGGGGACAAACAATCTGCCCGAAGGTTCTTTCTTTTTGGGTGGTTCTGGTTTATTTTCGGGTGCTTCCGTAGGCTGCGCCGCCAGAGTAACACCGTTTTTTATCTTATCTTCACAGGCTGCAATGCGCTCTAAGAGTGCATCGTACGAGCTGTTAAGCTCCGGACGGGTAAGTTTAATCAAGGCAAGTTCGTATATAACTCGTGGTTCTTTTACCCATTTTGCCTCGGCTCTTGATGCAGAGAGTGCTGATACAGCTCCTGAAAGTCGTTCAAAGGAGGTCTTTTCTGCCTGTGCTTTTAGCCGGATAACCTCCTTGGCATCTCTGTCCAGCAGAGCCTCGGGGGTGTCCGTTACCTTGCAAACCATAAGGTTGCGGTAATGCTCTATAAGGTTATCTATAAAGATGTGAAGGTCTTTGCCTTCGGACATCAAGTTGTTTATAACTTCCAAAATCCCTTTTGCGTTCTGCTCGTTGATGCAGTCTACCGTGCTAAATAGGGAATCGCTTCCGGCTATACCCAGTACCGAAACTATTTTGTCATAGGTAAGCTCTGTGCCTACTTGAGAAATACATCTTTCCAGAATGGATAGTCCGTCGCGCATAGATCCATCAGCAAGACGTGCCAATAGCTCGTAGGCATCATCGGTAATAGAAAGTCCGTCACCCATGGCAATTTCACGCATTCTGCGGATAATATCATCGGGGGATATTCTCTTAAAATCAAACCTTTGACATCTGGAAAGAATCGTCTGAGGAACTTTGTGAGCCTCGGTAGTAGCAAGAATAAATATTACATGTGCAGGAGGCTCTTCCAAGGTTTTTAAAAGTGCGTTAAAAGCTCCGCCGGATAGCATATGCACCTCATCTATAATATAAACTCGGTACTTAGCCTCGGTGGCAACGTACTTAGAATCTTCAATAATTTCACGGATGTTGTCCACGCCGTTATTTGACGCCGCATCAATTTCAAAAACATCCATAATACTGCCATCCAGAATACCTCGGCATATTTCACACTCATTGCATGGAGAACCGTTTTTTGGGTTTTTGCAGTTTACGGCTCTAGAAAAAATCTTTGCGGCGGTGGTTTTACCTGTACCTCGTGTGCCGCAAAATAGATATGCGTGAGAAGTTCTGCCGTTTTCCAATTGGTTTTTCAGGGTTTCGGTAATATGGCCCTGTCCTACCACATCTTCAAAGACAATAGGTCGCCATTTGCGGTAGATAGCCTGATATGCCATAAAAAACCAACTCCTTTCGGCGTGTAATATTAAAAACCCCTGAAAAGGGGTGAGATTTCATAAAGGCTCAAACCGAGTTGACCTGTATCGCACCGAATGGTCCGCTTATTGCTGCTTGGTTCCCCATCTGACAAGGTTCACAGTATCCGGTCGTACAGAACTCGGTTATCATCGCCCAATATTTACATTAACTATATCATTATACTATAAAACTGCGTAGTCTGCAAGTCTTTTTTTAAATAATATTATAATTTTGTGAGTTTTGCGAAAACTGCCATAAGTCTTTTTGTTTCACCTGAGTCAAAGGCAATTTCAAGCATGGCATCTTTTTCAAATTTTTGCACTGCAACGATAGTGCCGGTGCCGAACTTTTTGTGTTTAACTCTTTCTCCGGGAGTATAGTCAAGGTCCACAGAGCTTGATGATGTGGCCGAAGAAACAGCGCGGAATATTTCGCTGCGAGTGGACTTGACAATCTGCGGTATTTGAGCTGTTTTGGCAAAGCCTTTATCGGCAATGGTGTTTCCGTCTTCTTCTAAAAGATTAGAAGGAATTTCGGAAAGGAATCGGGAGTCGGTCTGATGCGTTGTCTGTCCGTAGAGAGTTCTGCTTCGTGCATTTGTGATGTACAGGTGGTTTTTTGCACGAGTTATGGCAACGTAGCAGAGTCTGCGTTCTTCTTCCAGATCTTCAATTTCCTGAGACGAGCGTGCGGAGGGGAACAATCCTTCCTCCATACCGGATAGGAAAACCACAGGGAATTCCAGCCCTTTTGCGGAGTGTATGGTCATTAGCACACACACTTCTTCCTGATCATCATAACCGTCCAGATCAGACACAAGAGAAATATTCTCCAAAAATCCTGCCAAGGAAGGTCCATCTTCGGTTTTTTCATATTCTGCCACTGCGGACAGAAATTCGCCGAGGTTATCTATTCTGGTTTTCGATTCCACGGTATTTTCTGCTACAAGCATTGGCATGTATCCGCTGTCCTGCAGAACCTTTTCTATAAAATCAGTCAGCTTGGAAAACTGCTGCGCCTTTTTAAGATCAAGTATAAGCTGGCAAAATTCTATCAGCTTTATTGCCGAACGGGAAAGTGCAGGATACTGATTAGCGTATTTTGCCACCTCAAAGTAGCTTATGTTGTATTCGTTGGAAATTTCACCGATTTTATCTAAAGTTGTTTTGCCAATGCTTCTCTTGGGCTCATTTATAATTCTTTGAAAGCTAAGGTTGTCATTGACGTTGTGTATAAGCCTTAAATACGCAATAATATCCTTGATTTCTTTTCGGTCATAAAATCGTAATCCGCCGAAAACTTTATATGGAATAGCGCTTCTCATAAGCAGTTCTTCTATTACACGGGATTGTGCATTTGTACGGTACAGAACTGCCATATCGCTGTAGCTTGTGCCGTTTTGGTGCAACTTTTCCATTGTGTTGGCAATATACAGCGCCTCATCTCGTTCATTGTAACCGCGATGGAGCTTGATAACGTCGCCTTTTTGATTTTCTGTCCACAGAGCTTTGCTTTTGCGTGCTTTGTTATTGTGAATAACGCTGTTGGCAGCATCAAGAATACTTTGAGTAGAACGATAGTTTTGCTCCAGTTTAATTACGGTAGCGTTGTCAAAAGTCTTTTCAAAATTAAGGATATTTTGTATATTTGCTCCACGAAACTTGTATATACTTTGGTCATCATCGCCCACAACGCAAATATTCTGGTGAGTTTCTGCCAGCATACTGATTAGCATATACTGAAGGTTATTGGTATCCTGATACTCGTCCACCATAATGTAACGGAAACGCTCCTGATATGTCTTTAAAACTTCGGGGTACTCGCTTAAAAGCTGAACGGTAAACATAAGGATGTCATCAAAATCCAGCGCATTGTTGCCGCGAAGCTTTTTTTGGTAAAGGGCATAAATTTCCGCCACTTTTTCCATTCTGAAGTCGGATGAGTAAATCATTTTAAAAATTTCAGGTGTTTGCGCCGCATCCTTTGCCTTGGAAATAATGGAGCTTACACTTCGAAGAGGATAGTTTTTTTCGTCAATATCAAGGTCTTTATAGCATTCCTTCAGCACAGTCTTGGTGTCGGAAGTATCGTATATTACGAAGGATTGCTCAAAGCCCAAAAGAGCAATGTGGCTGCGAAGAATGCGTACGCAGGCGGAGTGAAAAGTACACAGCCACATATCCCGTGACAGGTCGCCGATAGCCTTTTCCACTCTTTCCTTCATTTCGTTTGCCGCCTTATTGGTAAAGGTAATTGCCATAATGTTTTGAGGACGGACGTTTTTCGATTCTATTATGTAGGCAATTCTGTTAACCAAAACAGTTGTCTTTCCACTTCCTGCGCCTGCCAGAATAAGCACAGGACCTTCTGTTTGCAAAATTGCCTTTTTTTGCATATTGTTAAGATGGTCAAGATTTAGCATATTTCCTCCAAAATAAAAAAATCTACATTAAATTATACCATATTCAAAGCTAAAAATCCATAGATTTTTCAAAGTTATCCAAATCTGCATTTTCTTTTATTGTATTTAAAATTTTCGTCTGGACAACTTAATAGTGTAATCTCGATTTTGGAGGTGATAAAAATCAAAAAAAATCTCAAAAATTTATTTATAGTATTACCTTTAACGGCGTTTTTAGTCGCATACACATCAATTCCCGGTCAAATTTGTGTAACAAAGGGACATAACCTTAATTTAAGTTGGGGAATGGAAGCAGATGCTCCAACTGATAATATAGGAAGATACGACTGTCGGGTAAAGTTTTTGGGAGTTGTTCCCATAAAAACAGTAAATGTCTCGGTTAATCCTCAGCAGTATGTGGTGCCATCGGGTGAGGCTATTGGTGTGAGGATGTACACAGACGGTGTTTTGGTGATAGCCACAGGAAGCGTAAGAAATGAAAATGGTGTAGCTTGCGAACCGGCTAAGATGTCGGGACTTGAAATAGGCGACAGAATAGTTAAGATAAATGGCGAAAAGATAATCAGCACAGAGGATTTTACAGAAAAAATCACAGCTTGTAATGGACAAGCCTTGCTGGATGTGGTAAGAGAGGATAAGAGTTTTCAAACTCGCATAGCAGGCGTTTATTCCCATAAGGAAAAATGCTATAAACTGGGAATTTGGGTAAGAGATTCCACAGCAGGCATAGGCACCTTAACTTTTTACAATCCGTCAAACTCATCTTTTGGCGCATTAGGTCATGGTATTTGTGATAGTGATACAGGAGATATTCTTGTTGTGCGAAAGGGCAGTATTAATCGGTGCAGGATTATAGACGCTGTAAAAGGTGAAAAAGGAACTCCCGGTGAGCTTATAGGCTCTTTTTGCCCGGAGGTTTTGGGTGAAATAGACTCAAATTGTTCAGTGGGAATATTTGGCTCGGCAAAGAAAATATCAGAGGCAGATGTGGTGAAGGTGGCAACCCGATATCAGCTAAAAAAGGGAAAGGCAGAAGTTATGTGTGATGTGGATGGAAAAGGGACAAAAACCTACGAAATTGAAATTACAAAGCCGTCTATGATAACTTCAGAGTCAAATAAGGATTTTGTCATTAAGGTAACGGATAAAGAGTTATTGGAAAAAACAGGAGGAATTGTGCAAGGAATGAGCGGCAGTCCCATACTCCAAAATGGTAAGCTTGTGGGAGCTGTAACCCATGTCTTTGTAAACGATCCTACAAAAGGCTACGGTATATTTATAGAAAATATGCTAGCTGAGGCAGAAAAGGTGAAATAGTAAAAATGCTCGTCTGATGAGGCGAGCATTTTTGCTACTCAATTCCCAATAACCATTCAACGTTCACCTTTAATAGTAAAAAGGGGACGTAGCACTTTTTAGCTATTCATTATGGGGACGTAGTACTTTTTATATAAATTTTCCTTGAAATCTAGTTGGAAATATGTTACACTAATGGTGAGGTGATATACATGGGAAGAATTGCAAGAAGGATCAGCGAAACAGGAATGTATCACGTTATGTTCCGCGGCGTTGGTAAGCAAAACATATTTAATGAAACTGCAGATTATGTTAAACTAAAGGAGCTGATAAGGCGCGTTAAGGAGGAAACAGAATTTGAACTTTACGCGTATTGCTTTATGACAAACCATGTTCATTTGTTTATAAAGGAGCAGAATCCGGGAGATTTATCTATAATTATGAAAAGGATTTTGGGTAGTTATGCAACTTGGTTCAATAGAAAGTATATCAGAGCAGGAGCTCTGTTTAACAGTAGATACAAAAGTGAGCCGGTGGAGGATGAAAGATACTTTTACGGGCTGACCAGATATATACATCAAAACCCTCAAAAAGCGGGAATAGCCAAGTCAATAGACGAATACAAGTACAGTAGTTATAACGAGTATGCGAACGATGATCCGGATATTACGGATATTGATTTTTTGCTGGATATGTTAGGCGGTAGTCGAAAAAGCGCTATTACCCAATTTATCGAAATAAATGGCGAGGTAACGCAAGAAGACTATACAATTATAGGAACAAAGAGAAAAAGCAGAGCAGTTACAAGAGCGATAATATCCTCTGAGCTTGATGGCTTGGAGCCGGAGGAAATCAAAGCACTTGAAATTGACGAGAGAAATGAAATAATCAGTAGACTTGTATCGGAAAAAGGTTTGATGATGAGTGAAATTGCACGAGAAACCGGATTTTCCAGAAACACAATTGTTTACATATGCAGAGGATATGTACAAAAAGTGCTACGTCCCCAAAGCAAGCAAAAGCGAAATATTCCTGCGATAAGAAAGACGAAAGTTGACCAAGTTGAGGAAAAGAATCCAGTAATAGAAAGGAATTTACCGGCGCATTTGATGTGATAAAATATATGCAAAAAGTGCTACGTCCCCAAAATAAATAGTTAAAAAGTGCTACGTCCCTGATGTGGGGGTGGGGAAAGGATTCGTCAACTATTTTGTCAAAATTACATTTTAATAAAAAAAATTAGAAAATATCAAAAAAACTATTGCAAATTATGGAAAAATATGGTAAGATATAAAACATAGGGAGATAATGAATCTTACCTTGCAGACAATTCAATAAAAAGGGCAGATATATCTGTATTCGTAAGAGAGGAGTTCTTCCTAAATACGAGACGTAGGAGGAATTTTCTATGGAAGAGAGGATATCTGTACTTATAGCAGATGACAACAAAGTATTTGCAGACGGAGTGAAAGAGTTCTTGCGGACAAAGCGAGAGGTAGGATCGGTTAATGTGGCGTATGACGGAGAGGAAGCCTACCGCATGATTATGGAAACTAAGCCGGACGTTGTGCTGATAGACATAATTATGCCAAAAAGAGATGGAATTAGCGTACTGAAAAAGCTGTCAGGATCCCACCTGGCAAAGAAGCCTATGTGCATTGCGTTATCGGTCACAGGAAGTGAGAGGATAATGGAAGCAGTACAAGGCGCGGGAGCAGACTATTTCCTATTAAAACCTCAATCGGAAGAAGCCATATATGACACGGTCAGAAGTTTTTCAAACCGCCTAACACGGACGAGTTTTGAAGTGATCCCAAAGGAGGACTCAAAGCCGGAGTATGACCTTGAATCTTTGGTCACAGAGTTTATACATGAACTTGGTGTTCCTGCACATATCAAGGGATATCAATATGTCCGTACAGCCATTATGATGGTGGTTGAAAACATGGAACTACTAAATTACATCACAAAGCAACTATATCCTGTCATTGCAAAAAAGTACAGCACCACATCGTCAAGAGTGGAAAGAGCTATCAGACATTCCATAGAAGTCGCTTGGAGCAGAGGTAGACCTGAGACAATGAATAAGATTTTCGGGTATACCATTGACACAGGAAAAGGAAAACCTACAAACTCCGAATTTATAGCAATGGTTGCAGACAGAATACGTTTACAAATCAAATAGCTATCTCGTATAACAACACCTACCAAAAAAAGAGACTGTGGAAAATGAGTTATCATTTACCACAGCCTTTTTGATTTCACAGAAAAGCGTGTTTTCTATAAAAAAGTATTGGTCCAATGCCTGTGTAAGTATTTAGTTCCAGATGTGCTGTTTCCAAAGATTTCGTGATGTTGCCGCAATGGAGAATGCCGCAAGCAGGAATATCTGAATTGCTAAGATATATATGCTTTTTTGCAGGAAAGTTTCTCTTGGCCAAGTCCCTGATGAAGCGAAAGAGTATATAATAGGAGGGATGTTGGACAGGATAAATATTGTAATAATAAGTACAAGAGATAGTCTTCTTTTTCGTTTAATTTGCTTTCCTAACATGAAGTACAGTACAGCCATTAAAACGCTGTGTACGATACCGAACATATTTGGCATATTCCACATCAGATTTACAAAAACGGCATCACCTTCGATAAACATATAGTCTATAAACCAATCGTATGTGACAATATCAAACACAGTTCCTACTAATATTACTACTGCAAAGGCATAAAACATCAGCCGAAGTATGGATGCCTTGTTCAGCCTGCGGAAACACACCAATAGAACAATGGGCAGAAGAACAAGCAGAATGGCATATATAAGGTAAGTAACAGTCTGACCGTTTACATATCCAAGCATAACTGCTGCGTGTACAAATGAGTACATTTTAAAGTAAAAGAACAATAAGCCTAAGAGCAGAGCCATAAACTCACATACATCTATGGATACTCTTTTTACCATTTGATAAAACATGGGTTAACTCCTCCGTATTTGTGCAATTAAAATTCTTCTTCGTTATGCGTTTCTTCGTCCCATATTGCCTTTATCCAGGTTTCGTCATCTATTGATGCTATGCAGATGCCGACAATAAACGCTGTGTAGGACAGAAGCTCGATGAGGTTGTTGGTAAACCAGAACGATGAGCAGAGTGTTTGATTTACGATAAGGCTATACACGATAGGCGTCAAAACTCTGAATGCTAGTATGGATAGAACCAACCAACGAACAATCTTTCTATTGTCATCAAAGAAAATTCCAAGCAAGATATACATTATGGAGAGAATAACTGTAAATACAACTGAAATCAAGTCGTATGTATCCCAAAATACCTGTGCAGATACAAAGGCATTTGTTATGTCTTGCTGGAAAAACGTGATTTCTATGCTGGAAAACAGGTTGGTAATAGTATATCCTGAGGCAAAGAAATAGATTATCCACGTCGTTGTGAGAAGATGCAAAATTCCCAACGAAATAAAGCACCATTTCGAAATTCTAATCCTGCTGTACGGAAACAGCGAGGGAGCTATAAAAATCGTCGGTAACAAAAGACAGGTAATTGTGCGTATAAACGCGTAGGAAACGTTTGGCACATTGAACTTAGCGGTTTCAAATGCCGCAATAATAAAATCCAGGTGATTGTCGATAAAGAACCCTGCACCCAAAACAACAGACAATATCATAAGTCCTGTAACATAAAATTGTTTAGGATATTGATGCCTCATAGCATAGACCTCCCAGTATAAATATATAAGGTATAGTAACACATTTTTGCGGATTTTGCAACACATTTTTTGCGTAAATTGAAAAAGACGGGCAAATATTACCTTCAAATTGCCGGTTTTGCGGATTAAGGACGAAAAATGTCGGGGTAAACAGGGCAAGAAAGCGCAAGATTAACAAATTATATAAATTGTAAATTTATTAAGAATTTTCTATAAAAAGCTTTACTTTACGGGTAAAAAAGGGTATAATAACCATAATGAATTATAGTGGGTGATTATATGCTTAATTTAACAAATATACTAATCGGTGTACCGATAACCTTGATAGCGTTGACAGGTCATGAGCTTGCCCACGCATGGGTATCCACGAAGTTGGGAGATCCTACACCGCGCAGAGAGGGAAGGCTTACCCTCAATCCTCTTGCCCACCTTGACCTTGTAGGTACTATACTAATGATTTTTACCGGATTTGGATGGGCAAAGCCTGTGGGAGTCAATCCCATGTACTATAAGGATAGAAAAAAAGGCATGGCACTGACTGCCATAGCGGGCCCTTGTGCCAATTTTATAATGGCGTTTTTGGGTGTTCTTATAGGTACGGCGCTTATCATATTAGGTAGTGTCTTGGGTTGGTCACAGGGAGTTCTTTCGCTGATAAACTTCATTTTCTATCTGTTTGCTTTCCGCAATTTGTGCTTTATGGTGTTTAACCTAATCCCTATTCCACCGTTGGATGGCTCAAAGGTACTAGGGATATTTTTGCCAAACCGAACCTACTACACCATGCTGCAATATGAGAGATATGCTATAATTCTCATAATGCTTCTATCAGTTTCGGGTGCTTTTGATCTTATCATCGGCACAGGCGTGAATGCGTTTTACTCGGTTATAGAAAATGTGGTATCCATGCTGGTATCACTTATAGTATAAGGTGGAAAAATAATGGATACAATGCTATATAAGCTGGACGCTTTTGAAGGGCCGCTTGACCTTTTGCTGCATCTTATTACCAAAAATAAGGTGAGTATCTACGACATTCCTATCGTGGAGATTACGGCGCAGTATCTTGAGGCAATAGAGGGTATAGAGGAGTCTCAGCTAGAAAACACAAGCGAATTTTTGGTTATGGCAGCGCAACTTTTGTACATAAAATCAAAAATGCTGCTACCAAAGCCTGAGGAAGAAGAGGAAGAAGATCCAAGAGATGACCTGGCAAGAAGATTGGCAGAATATCAACAATATAAAGAGGCATCTCAGGAGCTTAGAAAAAGTGAATTTTGGTCTCGGTATATGTTCTTTAAGGAGGAGGAAAAAATCGACTTTCCTCTGCCTGAGTATACCAGACACCACGAAACTCAGGAGCTTATTGATGCTTTCAACTCCATCCTACAGCGAAAACTGCGGACTGCAAAGCCTGAAAAACGTGCGTTTTCCGGCATAGTTGGCAGAGAAAAGGTTTCTGTTGAGGACATGGTACTTAAGGTGGAAAACTTTATAAAATCCCGTAAAAAAGCAAACTTCAGAGGAGTTTTTGAAGGAAGTAAATCAAAACCGGAGCTGGTTGCCACTTTCCTTGCG
>SVKH01000004.1 GCA_015068545.1 Oscillospiraceae bacterium | reverse complement strand
AACAAATGCGTGGCTGGCAGGCCAATAAAAAACGCACTTGTGCGTAGCCGGTAGAGTGTAGGGCTATGCCCGAAAATGAAATACCACCCGCTATGCGGGTGGATTTTTATTATTCAGCAACGAAAGGCAAAAGAGCGATCTGTCTTGCTCTCTTAATAGCAGTTGTAAGCTGTCTTTGATGCTTTGCACAGTTACCGCTGATTCTTCTTGGAACGATCTTACCACGTTCTGTGATAAATCTTCTAAGCTTAGCAGTATCTTTGTAATCAATATTTTCTACTTTATCTACGCAGAATACGCATACTTTTTTCTTCATGCGTCTTGCCTTGAAAGGTCTTTCTGTCTTTTCAGCCATGATTTTTCCTCCTATCAATTTTTACCATTTTTTCAGGAAATTACTAATAATGCAACTTCCGTAATAAAAAGAAAACTTATCTAGTATAAATGTAATGCATTTAGCTAAAATTAATTTTCTTATAAGAACGGTAAATCATCTTCTGAACCGTCCATTGTGTGGAATCCCATACTGTCTATATCGCCAAATCCGTCATCAGATGATTTTGGTTGTGGCATATATGAGCTCTCTTGTGAGCTACCTTGAGATTCACTTCTTGAGCCTGTGAAGTAAACTTCGTCAACTACAACATCTGTTGAATACTGACGCTTTCCTTCTTGATTTTCCCATGAACGGGATTGTAGGCTTCCCACAACGGCAATCATTGCACCTTTTTGGAAATACTTGCATATAAATTCCGCCTGCTGACGCCATGCTGTGCAGTTGATAAAATCTGCATTCTGCTGACCATCTTTTGCAAAACGTCTGTTTACAGCAATAGAAAAGCTACATACTGAAACGCCGTTTGGTGTTTGACGCATTTCCGGGTCTCGGGTTAATCTCCCCATTAAAATTACTTTATTCATAATTATTTACCCTTCCTGCACCGATTAGTCTTCCTTACGGATTATGATTGTTCTAAGGATACCGTCTGTAATTCTGAACTTTCTGTCAAGCTCCTTTGGGAAATCTCCGTCAGCCTTGAAGTTAGCCAGTACATAGTAACCTTCTGTTTTATCATCAATTTCGTAAGCAAGTCTTCTCTTACCCCATTCATCAACAGATTCAAGAGTTCCGTTTTTTGAGATAAGTGCTGTAAACTTCTCAGTTAATGCTTTGATAGCATCTTCTTCCAAGCTTGCATCAATGATAAAAATTGTTTCATAGCTGTATATTAGTTTTTCAGCCATTTTCGCACCTCCTTATGGACTTATGTCCCAAGTCTTTATCCCTTGGGCAAGGATTTTGCTCCATTTGAGCTATATAATTATACATTATATATTAGTGTTTGTCAAGCATTTTTTAAATATTTTGAATTAGTAGAAATTTCCGCATAAAATTTAAGTATCTCACTCACACCCTCTTCATTTAATTGGGAGAGGTCAAGATAGTTACTATTATCAACTTTGGACTTTAAAATTTGCTCTGATATATCTACCTTATATCCAAATAGCTCGTTATATTTTTTAAGTATACCTATGTCCGCCTTTCTTATTCCCTTTTCCCAGTTTGCTACGCAGGATCGGGATACACCCAGCATATTAGCTATTTCCTTCTGGGTAAGGTCGTTATCTGTTCTGATTTTTTTAAGGATTTTATTCATAAATAACCGCCCTTTTCAATATTTTATGTTGATTTTAGCACATAAAAATGATAAAATCAATTATACAGGCAGAGTTTGTTAACAATTTATTAAAAAAAAATATAAAAGAAATTTAATTTTTATTCAAACTCTGGCAATAATAGTGTGTTATTGTATAGGTGTAGAATAAAAGGATAAAAAATCCGCAAAATATTCATGGAGGGATAGATATGAAGAAATACCCATATACAGATTCAACAGATTTAATTATGTATGAAGCTAAAGTTAAAAAAACCGGCAGAGGTAAGAATTTTGCGCCTTGCTTTTTATCTGCACTTTTGGCAAGCGTAATCACTGCCGGAGCGATGGGAATAGGTGGATATGTATATTTGAAGCCTTTAAATAATGTACAGGAAAGCGAAGTAGTAGCCGAATTACCGCAGCAGGATAAAAATCAGGGGGTGGAGCCTTTGATTAACGGGTTTGGCAAAGCGGAGCTTTCCATAAACGAAATTGCAAAAAAAGTTGGTCCTTCTTGCGTAGGAATAATTAACAAAGCAGAGATTCAACCACAAAAGTACTATGATCCTTTTAGCGGAAGATACTACTATTACTCAAATGAAAGAGAAGGAAATGTAGTTGAACAGGGATCAGGCTCCGGAATTATTATAAGCTCAGACGGATACATTGTTACAAATCAGCATGTTATAGAAGGTGCCAGCGAGATTACCGTAATACTAAATACAGGAAAAGAGTATAAAGCAACACTAATCGGAGCAGATGCCAAGACTGACCTTGCGGTAATTAAGGTAGATTCTAATACATTACCTGCAGCTACCTTGGGAGATTCCGGTCAAGTTGAGGTAGGTGACCTTGCCGTTGCAATAGGAAATCCTTTAGGACAGGAATTTGCAGGAACAGTAACAGCAGGAGTTATAAGTGCGGTTAACAGAAAGATGACTGTGGAAAACAGAACATACAATCTTATTCAAACCGACGCTGCTATAAATCCTGGTAATTCCGGCGGAGCACTTGTTAATAAATACGGTGAAATTATAGGAATTAACTCAATCAAAATGTCTCAAAACGGTGTTGAGGGAATAGGTTTTGCAATTGCAATTTCCGAAGCTAAACCTATAATAGACGACCTTATGAATAACGGGTATGTATCAGGCAGAACATTGATTGGTATTACAGCAACAGAATCACGAAACGGACTTACTGTTTATTCTGTTTCTCCGGAAAGCGGAGCGGAAAAGGCAGGTATATGTGAGGGAGACCTTATCGTAAAAGCAGAGGGAAAGGTTGTAACCACAGTAGATGCCCTTAATGAAATAAAAGAAAAGAAAAAGCCGGGCGAGCATATCACACTCACTATTATCCGAAACGGAGAGCTTACTGATGTGAGCATTCAGCTCCAGGAGGATTTACCGGAAAAAAATCAATAAAAAGAAAAAGGAAAGATTTTCCAAGATAAGCGGTGCAAAAACTATAATTTGCACCGCCTTTTATTTCTTTATAAGAAACTGCGTTCCCATAATTAAAAAAATATGGTAGTAAGGTATGGGAAAATGAGAATGATAAAATAAGGATAATTATATTAAAATTTTCTAAAAAAATGCAACAAAACATAAGCTAAAATAGTGTTATATTTAGCAGCGAAGTTTTGGCACGAAAGGAGGGATATTCTGTGGACAGAAAAAAGGAATTGATAGAAAAGTACTTTGATATGGTATACAAAATTGCACTGTCCCAGACAGGAAATGTTCACCACAGCGAAGATATCACAGGAGATGTGTTTTTGAAGTTTTTGCAATGCAGAAAAAAATTTGAAAGTGAAGAACATATAAAGGCATGGCTCATTAGGGTAACTGTCAATTCTTCAAAGGGACTGTTTTCTGCATCATGGTACAAAAAGACTGTGCCGCTTGAGGAGGATTTGCCGGTAGAAATGCCGGAGGAGGAAAGCGAAGTATATCTGCAAGTGATGAAATTACCAAAAAAGTATCGTACCGTAATCCATCTTTTTTACTACGAGGATATGTCTGTGGAGGAGATTTCAAGTTCACTTAATATAAAATCCTCCACGGTAAGGTCGCAGCTTTTTAGAGGAAGGCAAATTTTAAAGGAAAAGCTGAAAGGAGATTATGACTATGTTTAGAGAAGTGTACAAAAAAGCAAATAATTGCATAGATACCGAGGCGGCAAAGGAAAGAGTTTTGAAAAACCTCGATTATAGGAAGAAATATAATTTTCCGAAAGTTATTGTTCAGGTAGCGGCGTGTTTAGTCATTGTTTTTGTGGGAATATCAGTCTACAATATGAATGGTATAAAGGATGATAATGAAAATATTATGCCTATAAACGAAGCGATGAGGATGCAGGAAATCCCAATAGAGGATAAAATGGCAAAGACCGAATCCCTTCAAAAGGAATTTTTTATAGAGGATAGTGATAAAGAAACTTTTTCTTTAGTAAAAAAGGATAAGTCTTATACAAAAAGGGAAGTGCAGGGTATCACAATCTATGAAAAATCCAACGGTGAAAACTATGAATGCTGGGCAGAACACAACGGAAAAATTAAGAAAATATCAGGAAAAAATATTACAGAGGAAGAAATAGAAAAAATCATACTTTCGGTATGGCAATAAAAAAGCGAGGTCAACCCTCGCTTTTTTATGATTATTTTACTGTTACAGCAGTTGTGTCTATGTAGATTTCATCGTGGTTTACAAGCTCTGTTAGAACAGCTTTTTCCTCAATTTCTTCATAAACAGTTACAGAAGTATTAGAGCCAAGCTCTGTTGTACCGTCATAAAGAGCAAATTCTCCGCCTTCATCATTCAATGCTGTGAAGTAAACAACGGCAATTACATCATCTTCACCAGGAGTAAATGCCTTAAAATATGTATTTAGTGCAACGGCCTTAACTACACCCAGCATAAATTCATCGTTTCCTGCACTAAGCTCAGCCTTTACCTTTTCACCGTCAATAAAGAAGTCAATTCCTGAGTATTTGAAGTTTTCTTCATTATAAGAGATAGAAGATGTAAGGATGACAATTTTTTTATTTTCTCCTGCCTTTTCAAGGTCGGAAAGCTTTATCTTAACCTCTACTATATCGCCTTCATTAACGTCTTCTGTGTCACAAGCAAGTGATAAATTAGGAACTTTTTCCTTGAAAAATTCTGCTACATCGAAGTCTTCTGCGTTGATGTCTGCACCATGTTGAACCTCGGCATCTCTCTTTGCTTTTCTGGTAGTGATGGATGTAAGCTTTGTTTCTTCATTCCATACTACTGTTGCACCGATAGCTTCTGCTATAACGCGGATAGGAAGCATAGTTCTGTCATTTACAATCACAGGAGCTACGTCAGATGTGATGGTTTCCTTTTCTGCATTAAGGACGGTTGTAAATGTGTATTTTGTAATCTCTTTGTTGTCTATTGTAAGCTCAAGCTTAACAATATTGTTGTCAGATAGAACTGTTACCATCTTTGCCTTATCGTTCCAGTCAACTGTTGCACCCATTTTTTCAAGTACACGTCTTACAGGAACATAAAGTCTGTCGTTCATGATGATAGGTGCCTGATCTTTAAGGAAGTCCACCTTTCTTCCGTCAACTCGGATAGTTGGCTCAACCTCTGCAAATGATGCAGGAACTGCAGAAAATGCCAAAGCAGTTGCTGCCAAAAAACTTAAAATTTTCTTCATAAGAATCCCTCCATAAATATAGATGATAAAAGTATATCACAAAAAGATGGACATAACAATATTTTTTTTATAAAAATTGCAAAAATAACTGGTAAAAGTGCAAAAAATATTGTATAATAATAGGTAGATAAATTTTTATAAGGAGGATTATGCCATGGAAACGGCAATGCTATACATAAAGAGCTTCTTTCAGGTGCTGAAAATCACCGATATTATAGATATACTGTTGATAGCAGTACTCACCTATCAACTTCTTAAAATGATAAAGGAAACAAGGGCAATTCAGCTAGTAAAGGGACTTGCCATCCTTTTTATAGTATGGCAGATAAGTGCATGGGCGCACCTTACCACCTTAAACTATCTTATGAAAAATGCGATGCAGGTGGGAATGTTCGCTATTGTAGTTATCTTTCAGCCGGAGCTTAGAAGTCTTTTGGAAAAGCTGGGACATTCAAAGGTAGGTAAGCTGATGGATATAGGAGCAGGAGGTCAGGAGGCAAACGACTATGCCATTTCCGAAATAACAAAGGCAGCACACAACCTTTCAAAAACAAAGACAGGTGCTCTTGTTGTAATGGAAAGGGAAACAAGGCTAGGTGACGTAATAAAGACAGGAACCCTGATAAATGCGGAGGTTAGTTCTGCACTTTTGGAGAATATATTTGTGCCAAACACGCCTCTTCATGACGGAGCAGTTATAATAAGAGGAGACCGCATCCACACAGCAGGTTGTTTTCTTCCTCTTACATCAAACTCAAATCTTTCTCGCGAGCTTGGCACACGTCACCGTGCGGCGCTGGGGATTTCCGAGGCGTCGGATGCTGTTGTAGTTATAGTCAGCGAGGAAACAGGCAAAATTTCCGTAGCAATAAATGGCACACTCACCCGAAACCTGAGCGAGGAAACCTTGAAGATTGCTCTTAATAAAGCCTTTGCAAAAGAAAATGAAAAGGTGAGATTTTGGAGGAGCGATAAATGAAAATAGATATAAATAACAAGTTATTATTAAAAATCCTATCCGGACTTGTTGCGGTGGTGCTGTGGTTTGCCATTACATACACCGAGGATCCGGTTATAAGTCAGAATATCGGGGATCTTCCGATGGTTTTTGAGGGAGAGGCACAGCTAAGAGAAAACGGGCTTATTATTACTAATAAATCAAAAATCCCTAATATATCCGCAGTGATTCGTGGAAAGAGAAGCAGTGTAATATCCGCCATAGGGGCTGTGGAAGCATCCTGTGATGTATCAAGGATAACAAGACAGGGCGAAAATAATGTGGATATCAAGTACGTTTATCCAAACACAGTAACCTTGGCAAAAGCAAAAACAACCGAGGTTACTCTCACAACCGAGAAGATTATTACAAGAAGTATCCCAATCAAAATAGACGTTAAAAACGGCGAAAAAAACACAGAATTTATCATAAGTCCAAAAGCACCGATGGAAAAGCTTATTATAAAAGGTGCGGAGACTGATGCCTATACTATTTCCTATGCAGAGATAGAGGTTGATGCAACCGATATGACCAAGGGCAACATTCAGGAATATTTCTACAAGCTGTACGATGCAGACGGAAATATAGTTCCGGATGATAATATCATCTACAAAAGCAGCGAAACTATAAGTGTGGAAAACACAGTTTACAAAAAGGCAAAACTACCGGTAAATGTATCACTTAGCAAGGAGCTTTCCTCCGATTACGTTATGACGGTAAAAAATCAGAGCGTAAAGGAAGTAGAAGTGGGAATTATTGTGGATGTAGGAGTGAAATCACTTACAGCAGAGGTGAAGAATGTAACCGGAGACACAAATTATGAGCTGGAGATAGAATCACCTGATGTAATTTATCTTCCGGAGCAAAGCAAAAAAATGACTGCTACCTGTGAGATACTGCACTTAGCAGAAAAGAAAATAGAGGTGGATATTTCTATTTTAAATGATACCGAAAAAAAGGCAAAGCTAGAAAAAAGCAGAATAGAAGTAGAGGTAAAAGCACCGGAAAATATGGATATATCCGGAAAGATAAAGGCTACTGTGGACGTAGCCGGAGTTACGGAAAATGCTACTTTGCCGGTTAAGATAGAAACTCCGGATAAAGTATTCTGCGAAAACGAGTATAAAGTAAACGTATATATTAAATAGGAAAGGATTTTTTCACAAATGTCAGACGTATTGGTAAGAGGACAAAGCATAGACGGAGCCATAAGAGTATTTGTCGGGGTTACAACCGACTTGGTAAATAAGGCTCACGAAATTCATAATACATCACCGGTAGCCACAGCGGCATTGGGAAGAACACTGACAGTGGCGGCGATAATGGGACAAGGACTAAAAAACGAAACCGATTCCGTTACTCTCCAGTTCCGAGGAGACGGCCCGATAGGAAACATTGTAGCTGTTACCGACAGCAAGTCACAGGTAAGAGGATATGTGGTAAACCCTTATGTAGATTTACCTCTAAATGAAAACGGAAAGCTAGACGTAGGCGGTGCCGTAGGAAAGGGATACCTCCATGTTATAAGAGACCTTAGTATGAAAGAGCCATATTCGGGACAAGTTCCTATAATAACAGGGGAAATTGCCGAGGACGTTACCTACTACTACGCAAAAAGTGAGCAGATTCCAACGGCAATTGGTCTTGGGGTACTTGTGGGAACGGATAACAGAGCCATCTGTGCCGGAGGATTTATGATTCAACTTATGCCCGAGGCTACCGAGGAGGTTACAGGCAAAATTGAGGATAGAATGAAGGAGATTAAGCCAATTACCGAAATGCTGGAAAGAGGTATGACAGCGGAGGATATGCTCTTCTACCTTACCGAGGGCTTTGATATGTTGGTGCAAAACGAGACAGTAGAGCCAAAGTATCAGTGTAAATGCTCCAAAAAGAGAATGCACGATGCTGTTGTGTCTGTGGGGAAAAAGGAGCTTCGCAAGATAATAGACGAAGACGGTGAGTGTGAGGTAGAATGCCAGTTCTGCAACAGCAAGTTCGTCTTTGACAAAGAGGCACTTGAGGAAATGTACAAAAAAGCGAGGTAACCAAGGCTTTCCCAGTCACATCTTAATCAAAATAAAACTACCCTATGCGGACTTTAACGTCTGCATAGGGTTTTGATATTATAACCGGGTTTACTGATAATTCTCTCCATAAAAGCAGAGTAACCGCCATTGCCGTGGCGATTACTCTTAATTAGATAATCGTATAATTGGCATAACCGTTGAGGTCTTGCCTTTTTCTATGGTCATTATATACCAAAGTGCCAATTTTGTCAACATAAATAGCAAAAATTTTACGATTAGCACAGTGCTGTTATCTCTTCTTCATTAGGATATGACATTATCTTTGAGAAAACGCCTAAAAACCTACATATTGTATAAATACATGCGATAAAAATCTAAAAAGATATATAATGTACCATATATTGATACAATATGAAAAATTATTTCAAAATAGGTTTGTACAAGATGCACAAAAACCGCGTGATGCCAATACCTTTTTTACCAAAAAGGTGAAATTAAAAAAAAAAATCATTGAAATAACTGGAACTTTACTATATAATTATGATGTGTATAAAAATGCATTTGGCTATGGTGTTTTTATGAGGATTAAAAGGGGGTTGGCTGTACTACGGGATACAGCTTAACACTAGATGCAATATTTCTTTTAGGAATAATTGTTTTCTTGTTGGACATCGAAAAACAATTTAAGAAAAGGAGGACTTTTCAATGAGAAACTTTAAAAAGGTTATGGCTCTTGCTATCTCTACAGCAGCTATCGCTTCTTCAGTTAGCGCATTCGCTGCAACAGAATATAGCGTAACAGGCCTAAACGGTACTTATGATGATGCTACAAATTCTCTTACTCTTACAGTAGATGGTGCATCAGGCGATAAGACAGTTCTTGTACTTGATAACGGCGTAGTTGATACAGCTGCTACAGGTGAGGACATTCTGTATATTAACCAATATACAGCAGACGAAACAGCTTACTCTGCTATGGGCTTGAAGGGCGAAACAGCTCTTGCAGTAGGTACATATGCTGTTAAAATCGGCTACACAGATGCTAATGGCGACTTTGCTATTGCTAACGGAAGCATCGTTGTAGAAGAAAAAGAAGAAGGTAAGACAATTACTGTTAAGTGGGGAGACGTTACTGGTGACGATGAAGTTGACGGTAGTGACTCAATGACAATTCTTATGAAGTTTATCGAAGTTGTTCAAACTCATAATGTAAAGGGTTATGATGTTGCAATCGGCGATACATTCGGCGGTTACAAGTGGGGAGACATTACTGGCGATGGAGAAATTGACGGTAGTGACTCAATGACAGTTTTGATGAAGTTCATCGATGTACCTCAGGATCAAGTTGTAAATGGTCAAACAATTACAGTTGGTAGTCCTGTTGACATCACTATTAAATAATAATTCAGGAGGAAAATAAAAATGAAAAAGATTATTTCTTTGTTGGTTTCTGTTTGTGCTCTTGCATCTGTTTTCACAACAGCTGCTTATGCTACAGTAGAGAAACCAACTATGAAGCTAGTTGCAGAAAAAATTAATTTTGTTGACGATAAGTATGATGTATATGATGAATATGCTAGTGATTATGACTGGACAGAATACAATTCAGATGCAGTAGGTGGATCATATGACACATACTCACTAAAGGTAGTTGCTACAGGTCTTGAAATCAAGACAGAAGCTGTTAAGTCAGGTAAGTCAACAATCTATGTTGGTGACAGTATTACAGGATATCAGCTTAAAGTAAGTATAGATACAGATGCAGAATACGATATGGACTGGAAATGGGGTCTAATCAAGAGTATGGGTTCACCTGTTGGTGCCCCAAATGACACAGGCGCAGCTCTTGTTTCAACAGGAACAGTTGCTCTTGAGCCAGCTCCAAAGACAGCTAAAACAATAACAAAAGATATGGAAACTGTTGTTGCAGAATTCCTAGTAACAGTTGATGCAGGTAAGGATGTAAACTTCTCACTAGATAACTATGCTGTTTTCCTAGCAACATACCCAGATACATCAAAGAACCCTACAGATACTTCAGAATACAAGATGTCTGAAGGCACAATGGTAACAACAACACCTACATTTACATTGCCAGTAAAAGAAGAACCACCAGTAGAAGATGATACACTTAAGATCACAATCAGCGATCCTATGGCTATCACAGCTGGCGACGTTAACGGTATTGCATGGGATGTAGATGTTAAGAACTTCGATTCTACTAAGGAATACAGAGCATACTTCACATCTAACGGCGAAGTAAGAAACCCAGATGGTCAAAGAATTGAATTTGATATCGAAACATCTGGTGACTTCGATTTCGCTGCTATCTTGAGCAAGACTCTACTTGACGCAGACGATACAGTTGACTTTGAAATCAAGTATTAATAGAGAGGTGAATGCAATATGAAAAATTATATCAGACCAAGCGTAGAAGTAAGCAAATTTGATGTTGCAGACATCATTACAGTTAGTGGACACGTTATGGAAGCAAGCTCACTTGCTCCAGAATCAACAGATGCAGCTCTATATGATGCATATAAGGCAGTATCATCTGTTGACAGTGCAAACGTTGCAGTGTTCCAATGGTAATTAAAAACACCAAATAGCTTATAAATGCATATGAAATATATGTGAAAAGAGGGCTTTCTATTTAGAAAGCCCTCTTTTTTGCTGTATTTATAAGTGATTTAACAGTGGTCGCTATTTTCTCCTTGATTGAATGAGGGAAAATAGCTTTTGAATCTCTACAATAGTCAGTGGCATAATGGATAAGCCTATTACAACGCTCCATTCCTTTACGGAAAGCGGAGTAGTTTTAAATACTTCCGCAAGGGGTGGGATGTTTACTACGCACAACTGCAAGGCAATTCCTGCTAAAAGCGAAAGAATCAGGAATTTGTTTTCAAAAAATCTTTTGCCCAGTACCGAGCCATCACTCCGCATATTAAAGGCATGAAATAACTGAGAAAGAGCCAGTACGGAGAATGCCATTGTTCGCGGTACATACGGAGTACTTCCGTTTATTATTCTGCCGATGCAGTAAGCCACTACGCACAAAAGTCCTATCATGCAACCTTCCAAGGCGATAGAAAGCCACATACCCTTAGAAAATATTCCTTCCTTTGGATTTCGCGGTTTTTTCTGCATGATATCGCTGTCGGCAGGGTCCACACCAAGAGAAAGTGCAGGGAGAGAATCGGTAATCAGATTTACCCATAAAAGCTGAGTAGCGCAAAGCGGAGCCTCCCATGACATAAGCATCCCAACAAATACCGATAGTATCTCCCCTATGTTTGATGATAGAAGGAATTTGACGGATTTTTTTATGTTGTCAAATATTCCTCTGCCTTCCCGAACAGCAGATACTATCGTAGCGAAGTTATCGTCAGCAAGGATAAGGTCGGAGGCTTCCTTTGCCACATCTGTACCGTTTTTGCCCATGCTGCAACCTATATCTGCGTTTTTTAGCGCCGGTGCGTCGTTAACTCCGTCGCCTGTCATGGCAACAATGTGTCCGGCTTTTTTATAGGCTTTTACTATTCGTACCTTGTCACTAGGGGTTACTCTTGCGAATATAGAATAATCAGTCAGAGCCTCGTCGGGGATTTTGCTCATTTCCTCACCGGTTATAGCCTTGCCCTCTATTCCCACAGCTTTTGCTATACTTATAGCGGTAAGCTTGTTGTCTCCGGTAATCATAACCGGCTTTATACCTGCACTTAGGCATTGCAAAACAGCATCCTTTGCTTCCTTTCTTGGGGGATCGTAAATACCCACAATTCCGGCAAGTATAAGACCTTGCTCGCTGATATGACTAAAAAGTGTGTCCTTATATGCAACTGCAATTACTCTAAGGGCATTGTTGCTCATTTCACCGCTTTTTGCAAGTATATTATTGCATTTTTCCGGTGTAAGTTCCACAGCTTTCCCGTTTTCCACCACATGAGTGCAGTGTTTTATCAAAATCTCCACAGCACCCTTTGAAATCACGCGATTGCTGCCATAGTATTTAACGAGAACGCTCATCATTTTTCGTGTGGAGTCAAAAGGAATTTCCGTAATTCGAGGACATTTTTCGTCCAGATTCTTTTTAATTAACTTGTTTTCCTCAGCAAAGGAAATTAGTGCATTTTCGGTAGGATTTTTATCGTTATTACAGCACAATGCCCCAAGCTCTGCAAGCTGAAGAGTATCGTCTGCAAAGATTTTTGATACCTTCATATTGTTTTCGGTAAGTGTACCGGTTTTGTCGGAGCATATTACGGTAGCACCGCCTAACGTTTCCACTGCCGGTAGGTTTTTAACTATGGCTTTATGCTTTGCCATACGTTGCACGCCGATAGCCAAGACTATTGTGGCAATAATGGGTAGTCCTTCGGGAATTGCCGCAACGGCAAGGCTGACCGAAGTCAGGAACATTTCCAGTGGCGGCATCTTTTTAACTATCCCCATCAGGAAAACAACTGCACATATCAAAATAGCGCTTATACCAAGGATTTTTCCGGTTTCTGCCAATTTTCTTTGCAGGGGTGTAGGTTCTTCCTCGGTATCGGTAAGCAGTGCGGCAATTTTGCCCATTTCAGTGTTCATTCCTATTGCGGTAACTATGGCTTTTCCGTTACCATGTACCACGTTTGTGCCGGAAAATACCATGTTTTTTTGCTCAGCAAGAGGTGTGTAGTCTTCCAGTACTACACGGCTGTCCTTTTCCGCAGACATAGATTCGCCTGTTAATGCGGATTCGTCCGTTTCCAGAGAATTATCGGTAAGCAGACGAGCATCTGCGCACACCCTGCATCCTGTTGTAAGTAAAAGTGTGTCGCCTACGCGTATTTTTTCGGCAGGAATGGTCATTTCTGTGCCGTTTCTTAAAATATTAGCTGTGGGCGAGGAAAGTTTTTTCAACGATTTTATAGCTTTGTCCGCTTTGCTTTCCTCTATAACGCCTAAAATTGCGTTAAGAACAACTATTGCAAGGATAATAATGGGATCAAGGTAGTCTCCGCTGTCGCTGACGGTTGCAACCCAAAAGGAAATTGCCGATGCGATCAGCAAAATAATAGTCATAAAATCGGAAAATTGTCCAAAAAAACGAGCAATTAAACTTTTTTGCTTCCCTTCTTCTATCGAGTTAGCGGCTTTTGTATCAATCGGCAGCCTGCTTATGTACTCTGTTGTCTCCTTGGAAGTCATGGTGTAGAAATTCATTTTATCCGTCCTTTCCGAAAAAGGGTTTTTTCTATAATATGCTAAATTGAATAAAATTATTTCCTTTAAATATTGATATTCATTAAAAAAAATGGTATAATCCTAGGAAGGGAAGAAAAAAGGGAGTTATGAAATGAAAAAATTTAAATATACACTTTTTGGACAAATGCTTGAGGTACTAAAATCTCATGCTGCTATGGTTGTTTTGTTCTCGGTATTGTGGCTATGCTTCATTGCTGCATTCAGCACGGAGACAGGCTCTGTTATTTTTACCATCCTTGCCGTTATTTTCTACTTTTTATCAATATATGGCTGTGGTGAAGAGGCATTCAAAAATGATAAAAAGCCATACATTCCAGGAGAGCCAAGCTTGAAAAAAAGCATTGTAGTTCCTACCCTTTTAATAGGGATGAATATTCTTTTCATTGTGCTGTACAAGCTGACATGGGTGTTGGGCAGCGATGGTGAAAGTATTCAAAAGATGTGGAGTGTTATTACCAATATCCTATCCTATGCTTGGTTTTCCGGTTTTGGAAGTATCCCGGGTATGGATAAAGGAAGTTTTTCAATTATTGGCATTATCACTGTGATTCTCCTGCCGGAGGTAGCATACATATTAGGATATTTTGCCGCATCTAAGGGCTTTGATTATAGGGATAAGCTTTTGGCATTCATGTACGAAAAGAAAAAGAATAAATAAAAAGCTTTTAATCAAAGCTGCGCCTGCGGGCGTGGGAATAAGGAGTCAATTTTGTTATTCCGGAAATTACAACATAAAAATAGTAATTTCCTACATAATAAAAAAGGCTGTTGCCTAGGCGAGTTTCTGCTGTTATAGTGGAATTGGCTTGGGCATCAGTCTTTTTATTTTTAGGTGCAATATAGTTAAGCATATACCAAAAGTCAGGACAAAATAGCGACAGTAACGGCAAGCCCAATAGAAAAAAGTGCAACGCATATCAGCTTAATTATATTGTCCCGATGGCGGTTTGATTGAGGCGTAATGGTGGCAGCAGAGCTGGATGCCATGTATTTTGCCACTATTTTTTCCGCTTCTGCTACTATTTTTGACTCAGAAGCAGCGTTTTCTTCCTTTAAAAAGAATATCGCCTGAGACACGATATCCGAATTTAGGTTCTTTAATATAACAACCCTATGAGTAGCGTTTTTCATAGTGTAAACCCCTTTCAATATCAATATGTAGTGGTTGTGGATGTAACAACTTTGTAACAAAACCTTGTTTTTTATATTACATTGTAATTGTTGCCAATTTTAAAAATTTTATACCAAAATGCCCTAAAAATAGGGGCTTTTATAATGAATTTGTGGGAAAATCATATAAATGGAAAAATATGTAAACACAAAAATTGGCAAATCTTTTGTACAAAAGCACCAAAAAACACTGTTTTAAATGGAAAAATATGTAAGTTTGTTCGGTGAAATGCAACAATTTTGTAATAAAATGCTTGACTTCCTCATAATATATTTATATAATAGGCATGGTATAGGAGGAAAGAACAATGGTTTTTGACAAAAAGAGCAACAAGAAGCCGAGCTTGTTCGGTAAGATTGTTGTTGTAATTATGTCGGTAATTACCTTCTGCCTACTAACCGGTGCGGTTATAGACGTACAGACAAAGCGAGTTTCACTGGTTATGGTAGATGCCTTTGCCGGCAGCGAGAAAACACAGGAACTGACCACCAGACAAGACCTTGTTGGAGAATTTTTAGAGGAAAATGGCGTAGAGCTTGGTGAATTCGACAGGGTTAGTATGCTACTTGAGGACAAGCTTTATGATGAAGCCAGAATAATCATCCGAAAGGGCAGAAAGTTTACTCTTAACATTGACGGAAATATCGAGATTATCACTACTACTAAGAAGACTATTAGAGAGGCTTTTGAAGAAGCAGGTGTGTCGGTAAATCAGGTAGACGTTGTGGAACCGGATTTGGACAGCGTAGTTGTCCATGGAATGGAAGTAAGCGTTTTCAGAATTGGTTACAGCGAAATTACCGAGGATATTGAAATTCCGTTCACTAGCAAAGAAGTATCAGACAGTACCTTGGAAAAGGGAAAGACAAGAATAAAAACAAAGGGTATCAATGGCTTAAAGAGAATTGTGTATTCCGTTACCACAAGGGACGGAATCGAAACGCACCGCCAAATCTTGTCGGAAAAAATTATAAAAAATCCTACCGAACAAGTTATTGCGGTTGGCACTAAGCCAAAGGCAGCACCGGCTAAGCCAGATTCAAAGGTGAAGGAAACGGCAAAGACCAATGCAGGAAGCAGTCTTAAATACAAAAAGAAGCTGACAGTTACAGCAACAGCATATACTGCAGCTCCGGGCAAGAAAACTGCATCTGGCAAGGTGGCGCAATATGGAGTTATTGCGGTAGACCCTAATTTGATTCCGCTTGGAACAAAGCTTTATGTAGAATCTACAGATGACGGCAAAAGCTGGAAGTATGGATACTGCGTGGCAGGTGACACAGGTGGAGCCATTAAGGGCAACAAGATCGACCTTTATTTCGGATCGGAAAATGAGTGCTTGCAATTTGGCAGAAGAAGTGCTATATTATATGTATTAGAGTAAAGTGAGGATGATTTAATCATCCTCATTTTGGTATAGAAATATAATCAGATTTTCTGCGGATGCAGAGCTTGGGAGGTTGTGTTTTGACATTTTCCCAAGTATGATAACAAAAGTTAAAATATTAAAGGGGTAGGCTATCCCTTGTGTTTAGTGAGGAAAAATGTATGGATTTAACATCGCCAAGAGTGATTAAGGATATTGCCACAAGATTTGGATTTACATTTTCTAAAGGCTTGGGGCAGAACTTCCTTTTAGATAGTACGGTGCTGGATAAAATTGTGGAAGCGGCGGATATAGAAGACGGAGTTTTGGAGGTTGGACCGGGATTTGGTGTACTTACCAAGCACCTTGCCCAAACTGGGAAAAAGGTGGTGTCTGTGGAGATAGACCGCAGGCTTTTCCCTGTGCTTGACTATACCTTGGAAGAGTATGACAATGTAACGGTATTGGAAAAGGATATACTGAAAACGGATATAAAAAAGCTTCTTGAAGAAGAATTTCAAGGTGGCAGAGTTAGTGTGGCTGCAAATTTGCCGTATTACATTACAACTCCGATAATTACCGGACTTATTGAGTCGAAACTGCCGCTTAAAAACATAGTGGTAATGGTTCAAAAGGAGGTTGCACAAAGGATTTGTGCCAAGCCGGGGAAAAAGGATTATGGTGCAATAACTGTACTATGCCAATACTACACAGAACCGGAAATGGTATGTACAGTGCCGGCAGGAAGCTTCTATCCACCGCCAAAGGTGGATTCTGCTGTGCTTGCCATGAGGATGCGTCCGGAGCCGGCAGTAAAAGTGAAGGACGAGAAGGTGTTCTTCCGAGTAGTAAAATCCGCTTTTGCCCAAAGGAGAAAAACTCTTTTAAACTGCTTGCAGTCAGGATTTTCAGCTGATAAAGAAACCCTGTCGAAGGTTTTGGAAGGTATAGATATTTCACCGCAAATCAGAGGTGAAAAGCTTGGGCTTGAGGAGTTTGCAAAAATAGCAGATGCCTTTTTAGAAAGAGGAATTGTGTAAAAAAGAGAGATTGCAGAAGTGCTGGGTCTACCGTCGATGCCGGAACAAATTCTGGCGGCGCTGGTGTGACATATATGGCATTTATGCAATCTCATTTGTTTTATAGGTTATTATTCATTCCGTAGAGCATTCGGGAGGCATAGTCGGAGTCCACCATCTCCCAGTCAAAGCTTTTGTATTTTATACCGGATTGCTTTAACTGTGTGTGCACCGTTTCGTAGGTGGACATGGGAATGCGTGAGGTATATAGCTTTTCCTCTTTTTTGTCTTGTACAAGAAATTCTATTTCATCTTCATCTAATTTTCCGAACATACAGGTTCTATGTGGCATATTATCTGTATCTTGCATTAGTACAAGTAACTTCAAAAGCTCTATTACTTTGTCGTGAAGTCCGTTATCAAAGATAAGTATTTTTTCCAGAAAATCGTTATATGACCAAACGAAACGAAGGTTATAGTCTTCTAGGCTTTCAAGCTCTCCGCTTTTTTTGGAGGTTGCTTTTATTTCATTAAAAAGCTGTACGCGTTTGGCATCATCCTCGCATGGCGTAAAAGAAATCATTAGCTTTTTCTTGTCATCGTGGTACAAAACAGGCATCGGGACAAGAGCTATCTGACCGCAGGAAGTACAGCGAAAAATATTGATTTTTCCTTTTAAAAGATCTTCTTTAAGGTCAGGACTGTCGGTTGGTGTAATGGACTGCCAAAGAGTGATTTCCTGAAGATTTTGACAGGCAGGACATTTGATTTGTTGTGTTAAATTTATGCTCATTTTAATAATACTCCTAAAATGCTGTTGTAGTTATAGTTGAAAGGCGGTGTATCGGGAAACATTGTTGCCATTCTGATAATGTATACTGTGATGAACAATACGCCGGCAAGTACAACATATCCCTTTTTCCTAAAGTGTTTAATAAAGAAAATAGGTGGCAACCAAAACAAAGGGTGCATACGAAATGCATCGCTAAGGTGACCTGTAAGGAACAATTTGTACGCTCTGGTCATTCCGCACCCAGGGCATGGAATGCCTGCTGTGTTGTAAATCGGGCAGGCATAACCGCCAAAAAACAGTAATATCACAAAAAAGATTATAATTATATATTTTTTCATAAAACTATTATACAGCATATTTGTGCTTATATCAAGAGAAAAATAAAATCGCATCACATTAAAAGTGGTGCGATTTACTTGCTTATTTATAGTTATTTACAAAAATGGCACGGTATTCATCATTAAAGTATCCGCTAAGTTCGGCGAGGGGAACAGAAAATTCCACAAATCCTCTTGCATAATAGGAAAGCTCGTAGGGCGGATAGTAAAGTATCAGACAGTCATCTTTTATATAATACTGTTGGTTTTGCATCAGCACGGGCTTTGCCCATAAATCTGAGTATGTTTCCGGATTGGCAGAAACAGTATTAGAAAGGTAGTTATTCAAGAAATCAATATATGACGAATCCGCAAATAGTTGGGATAATCCTACCTCTTTACAGCTATTGGTATTGATGTTTTTTACAAGACGAAAGCTGTTGTTATGAGGTTTTTGGGTGTAGTAATCAATTTGAGTTATTACAGACAAAAATCCGTTTTTGTCGCAGGTGGCAGACTCAGATGTAAATACTGATGGTATGCAGGTATCCTCCGCAGAGTTTTTGAATTTGTTCAAAAACTCCATACAAGATTCTTCCAAATTCGCATTGATCTCGCTTTCAAAGCCTTTATCAGCCAGACCTGCTATCTGAGGTATTCTCAATGAAACAGAAACGGTATCTGTGCTGTATGATTTGTCAATATAGTCTACCTTGTGTCTGCCGGAGCATCCAAAGAGAATGAGCAGTATAAGTAAGGCAGAAGATATTTTTACAGAATTATGCAAATTAAACCACCACTACCTTCGTTTATAACTCTTTCTAAAGTTGTGGCAAGCTTTTGCCGTGTTTCAGTAGGCATTTTGGCAAGCTTGTTATTCACCCCTTCATTTACCAACTCGTACAGAGATTTACCGAAGATGTTAGACTCCCATATTTTTGTGGGATCAGTTTGAAATTCGTCCAGAAGGTAATGTATAAGCTCACGAGACTGCTTTTCCGTACCCACAATCGGACTTACTTCCGCCTCTATATTGGCACGTATCATATGTATACTCGGTGCGGAGGCTTTAAGGCGGACGCCGTATTTACCGCCCTGTTTTATGATTTTTGGTTCTTCCAAGGAAAGCTCATCGGTGGTTGGCGAAACTACGCCGTATCCGCATTCCTTAACTTGGTGCAGGGCATAGGATATTTTGTCATACTCGGATTTTGTTTTTGCTAGATCGCGGATAAGGGAAATCAGTGATTCCTCGTCCGAAATATCAAATCCGGATTCCTCGCCCAAAACCTGGTAGAATAAAGTTTCCGGTGCAGAAAGCATCAGTACGGCTCTTCCTCTACCGAGATCTATACCGTCAATGCGTGATGATTGGATAAAGTCGTAGCCTGATAGTTTTTCGCACAAACTGCGGATACTTCTGATTTTTTCCACAGAATCTATTTCCTCTGAGATAGCTGTTGTAAAGTTTTTAGATAGCCAATGGTCTTTGTCCAGTCCCATTACCCAACCTGGTAAATTGAATTTAATTTCGGAAACCGGGAACTCAAAAAGAACCGTTTCCATAATCTTTTCTATATCTTCTCCGGTAAGCTCGCGACAATTTACCGCCAATACGGGAGTATCGTATTTTTGCTCAAGATGTGCCTTTAGTTCACGACATTTTGTGGACTGTGGATTGGCTGAGTTAAGCAGAACAATAAAGGGTTTATTGATTGCCTTGAGTTCCCGTATAACTCTCTCTTCTGCAGGGACGTAGCTTTCGCGGTCAATATCGGTAATGCTTCCGTCAGTTGTTATTACAAGGCCAATGTTGGAGTGGTCACAAATAACCTTTTTTGTACCGACTTCCGCTGCCTGATTAAAAGGAATAGGCTCAGCAGACCATGGAGTAGAAACCATTCTTGGACCATCTTCCTCCATATATCCCGAGGCGCCATCCACAATATAGCCCACGCAATCAATAAGTCTCATGCGTAACTTGGCGTTATGATCAAGAGTTATTTCCACCGCTTCATTTGGCACAAACTTAGGTTCTGTTGTCATTATGGTTTTCCCTTGTGCCGATTGAGGTAGCTCATCTCTGGCACGGGCGGCTATGTGAGCATCATCCATGTTTGGCAAAACCAAAAGATCCATAAACTTTTTGATAAAGGTTGACTTACCTGTTCGGACGGGCCCCACTACACCAATATATACATCTCCATGAGACCTTTCCCTTATATCTTGATAAATGCTGTACTCTGTCACAAATTTTCCTCCTTTTTTCTTATACACAGTATCAGATTACTACATATATATTTGAAAGGAGAAGATTTTAGTACAAAATATTATGCGACCAAAAAAAGAGAAGTTCACCAAGGGAGTGACACTTCTCTCATTTTTACATTGAAATCACTATTTTAAATAATTTACGGTGACGGCGCAAGGCGGAGTGTACGTCTGTCCGTTGTGGTGAAAAACATCCCTTGCCGGAAAGTTTATATATCGTACATAGACTCTCCGTCTGTACCGTACAGATTTTTCATTCTTTTCATGATTTTCTCGTCAATTTCTTTTATTTCATTTTCCTGAATCCCCACTTCCTGACTGAGGGTGATGAAGTCATTGCGTATTTCATCTATTTCCTTCAGATTGTTGTCGTTGAGATTTTTCAGTTTTTCGGTCACTTCATCACCGCAACTATTGTCGGCGGCAAATTTGCGGATGTGGATATCAATTTTATTAAGTGGGATGATAAGCCTGCGTGAAATATAGAAGTTGATTGCCACTACCAATAAAACCGACAAAAGGGCAAGCTCTAAAAGCAGAGAGGACATTAGCGAATTTCTGTTTTCATAGACATGACCTATCCCCAGTTCACAAATAACATAGCAGGCGGAATCGCCGGATGAATCTGTGACAGGAGTGATGGCTGTTATAAACGGGCTGCCGTCTGCTTGTGAAATAACGGGACTAACCGACTCTCCACGAAGCATCTTTGGCTTTATGTCGGAAAGTTCGGGTGTGTACGGTATACTATCACCTTTTACCACGCCGTTTGAGTCGAATATTACTGACAGATTATCTGGTGTCGGCTTATATACATGGATTTTGATATCCTTAGAAAAAGTGTCTAAAATACCGTCAATTTTTCTGAGCAGTTCGTTGTAGGAGTCAACTTTTTCTTCGTTTAGCCAGGAATCAGCCGTATCAGCAGTAATGGACGTTGCAAGGGTTTTTGATATACCCACAGCAGTGTCTTGATACTTTCCAAGCATATTTGATGAGTACACATATCCGCTGATAAAGGTAATCAGCAAGCTTAAAACAAGCACCGCAGAGATTAGCAGGAATAAAATTCGGTATTTAAGTGATTTGCGTCTGTATTCAGATTTCATTTTGATTCCTCCTCTTGACGGTTCTTTGTGCTGCGGAAGAAAATTTCATACATTTCGTCTTTTAGTCCGGCAACGATATCCACTATTTCAGGATCGAAAAAGCGACCTCGCTCAGAAAGAATTGTGTTAAAAGATTCTTCAAAGGAGAATGCCTGCTTGTATACTCTCTTGGATACAAGTGCATCAAAAACGTCTGCAACGGAAACTATTCTTACCGTAAGCGGAATATCTTCTCCCTTCAGTCCGCATGGGTATCCGCCGCCATCCCATCTTTCGTGATGATATAGGGCGATATCTCTTGCCAGTACCAAATATTCCTCGCATGGGTTTTTATAGTAAAGATCTTCTATAATTTTTGATCCTAGCTTTGCGTGTTTTTTTGCAATTTCATACTCCTCGTCATTGAATTTACCCGGTTTGCCAATAATGTGCTCCGGAATAGCCAGTTTTCCTATGTCGTGGAGTGGTGCGGCAAGGATCAAATCCTCGTATTCTTTATCAGAAATAAGATTTTTATATCTATCCATTTCCCTCATTTTATTTACTATCAGGATGATATACTGCAAGGAATTATCCAGATGAGCTGCTGTGTAGTTATCCATTCGCTTTATAAGTGAAATGATTGTATCCACACTTTCCTTTTTTGCCTTACTTATAGCGGTGGCAAGCCTTACTCTGGAGGTATAGATTTTATAAAAGCTGGTGTAGATGTTTTCAAGCTCGTTATTTATGGCTAGGTCCGAGGTGTCGGATAGAAGCAAATCCTTGTTATCTGAATCTGATGTGGCGATTGCCAAATAGTCGCGAATTTTCTTAACAGGAAGAACTATTTTTTTTCTTACATACACAAGAATAAGCAGGTACAAAATCAGTCCCACAAAACCTATAACCTTCATATTGCCAAGTAAAAACGCCTTGTTTTGATCTTGTATAAGGCTTTTCAAAACGCCTACGCATACGTACACATTTCCGTCCTGACTTGCAGCAATGGGATTACAGTAAACAAGCATCCTGCCGCTTTTACTCAATATATCGGCATCCTCAATAGTGTCTCCGGCAAGCAGGCTATCCTTGTATTCTTCCCAGCCTTGTTCGTATCTCTTTGTATTGCCTAGCCCGCCTAAAATTTCCTCAGAGGTGGTATCTACAAGGGTGCGTATGCCCTCGGCAGAGGTTTCGTAAACCATAATCGCCTGAATGTCCGGAATAGAAGCACGCAAATCAGAAATTCTTGTACTTGTTTCTATGTAGCCGATTTTGTCATCGCCGGAAAAGTAACCTTCCAGACTATTGGTATTTATAAAGGCGCTTGCTGTTTCGGACACTGTCTTGCACAAATCTACATATCTGGCATGGTTAGTGGCGTTTGAAACATAGCTTGCCGTAAAAAGCGATATAGAGCATACGGCAAATATGGAAAGAAACAGCACTGTGGCAAATTTTGTTTGTAAAGATCTTTTTTTCACAAAGTTGTCCTCCTTGCAGATTAGAATCGATAGTGACTCTCTATTATTTTCGCCTTAATATTGTACGGTGCAAGTATCAGGGCAAGCATCAGAAGAGAGTGGCTGATGTTTTTCCTGTATTTTATAGATGACAGCATAAAGCTTTTCATAGTTTTTGAACATATAATGCTCTTTACTGACGGATCGTATGTAAAGCCAACACAGTAGGATAAAACCGTAATTACCGCCATGCTCTTTATACAAGTGCAGAAGTGTTGGGCGTTATAGTCTTTTGTAACGTTTTTGTAGAGTGTAAAGATTTTATCTATTCTTTCATATGGAGATCTTTTGCAATGTCCCGTATCGGAAATGTAGTAGTTGTAAAGGGCATCGCTTATAAAAGACACTCGCCTAAGGTGTGGAAGTATGCGGATATTAAGGTCCAGATCCTCGCTGAACACTTTTTTTGTATCGGAAAACTTCAGAGAGTTTTCCTCTAAAAAGGATCGGCGGAACATCTTGTTGCAAACCTCGTTTGTGTGAAGCAGTGTATAGAAGTAGCTGTCCAGATAATCCTTTAATGAGTCGATTTGTATGCCGGCATGGTCTATGCCGGAGCGGATAGAGGCTGTGCCGTTTCGGATATCCTTTATAGCGCACTGTACCATATCATCCCGATTTTCCTTTGCTACATTATACAGCTTTTCGTACATGGTGGCATCCACCGTATCATCTGCATCGCAGAATCCCACATACTCACCTGATGCTACACGGATTCCGCAATTTCGTGCAAGGCCCTGCCCTTGATTGGGTGTGGTTACGGATTTTATACGATTATCGGAAAACTCGCTTACAATATCCATTGTACCGTCAGTCGAGCCGTCATTAACGACGATAATCTCCAAATCTGTAAGAGTTTGAGAAAGTAACGATTCTATACAGCTTTTTATGGTTTTTTCCCCGTTATATACAGGGACAATTACAGAAACTTTTATCATTTTTTTAGCTTTCTATATAATTTTTCAGAGCCTTGATATGCTCATGTGAATTTTTAAATCTTTCGGTATTTTGAGGCATTTGCGAGGCTTTAATAAGCTGTGTAAGGGTATGGCAGGTTAAAGCCTCCTTGGAAACAGACGGGATATTATGGTCTGCGCACAGCATTTTCAGCTTTTTACGGTCGTGTACCGCCACAGATTTTATACCCAGGAGCTGAGCAGTTACTATGCTGTGGAATCTTGAGCCTACGAAAACGGAGCAACGGCACATATTATCCGTGAATTTATCAGGATTGCCATCATAGAGCACCAGCTCTGCCATTTCTGGATATCTCATCATATCTCTTATGGATAGAACTGCCGAGGTATCGTTTTCACAGCCGGTATCAAATGCAAAAAGCAATACCTTTTTGCCGGTTTCCTCGATATAAGAGTCAGCAACCTCTGCCAAGGTTTTGTAATAGTCATAGTTTGTGTCGCTGTATGCTCGGCGTACCGCGGATATGCCAAGGTGTCCTTCGTCCAGTTGGGGTTTTGGCAAAATGTCATGAGAAAAAACCATATCCTCATAGAATTTGATTTCCGCTGACTTTGCATATTTTTTTAAAAACTTTTCCGACTGCTTGTCGCGGCAGGTTATAAACCGGTAAGCTTGAATTTTTTTTGAAGCAAGCCATTCTTCTGCCTTGCTGTCAAAGGACTCGAAGCTGCAGTTAACTACCGCTGACTTTTTGTATTTTTTCTGCCTTTTAAGCAAGGAAAGAGCACCGGTGATTTTTGCAATCTTACCCTTGAACATAAACCCTGTTCCTATTACGTTAAGGTACATATCAATGTTATCGCAAGGGCAGTTTATACGAATATTATCAAATTGTGAAAGGTGCGATAGCATTTCCCGTTCGGCGTTATTTACGAAAAATGTATGCTCAGGAAAGCTTTTTACAACTAGCTGTTGCATAACGTCATCGCCAAAGTTTTTGTCAAAATATCCGTCTAAAAGTATATTCATAAAACTATCTCTCTTATTTCCTTATTTTTTTAATGACTTTTTCCAAATCCTCTTTTTTAAACATAATACCAACGCTTATCACATAACCTGCTACACCGCAAACAAGAATGCCTGATATAAAAGCTATTATGGAAACCGGTGCAATCAGCTTTTTTATAGCAAGGAATGCAAAAATTAGTACGATGTTGGTGAAAATACCCTTTGCCAGCGTGCCATAGAAGGTGGTGAGCTTTCTATCCAGGGAGTGTGCGGCATACATAGGTACAAAGAGTACGATGCGAAGTACCAGAAGTAGTGAGCTGACTCCGGCTATGGCGTACAGCCCTAAATTTGTAAATTTAAGGAGCAGGAATACGGTTATAATATTTACCACTCCAAGGAAAATGTTTACAAATGATGGGATTTTCAGTTTGCAGGTCAGGGTATTTACCTGATATAGCGGGTAAACGTATATGCTGAAAAACTGGGGCAGGATTGTGAGCAAGGTCAGGATGTATATCTGGGTGATATCTGACTGGGACATGGACGGAAGCCATATCTGATAAAATTCCTTGCCGAATACTATGAATCCGATTATTGGCACAGAGCAAAAGCATCCGCAAACTCTGGTGGAGGAGATGCACTCTTTTACAAAGTCGTCTGTGTTGCCCTTTGCGTAGGAAACCGTCATAGACGGATAGAAAACTCCTGCTATTATTCCGATAAATGTGATGAGATGTACCGGAAGC
>SVKH01000135.1 GCA_015068545.1 Oscillospiraceae bacterium | reverse complement strand
CACCACTTTTCGCTGTTGCAGTAACAATTACTATTCCGCTTGCATGGGCCGTAATTACACCATTCTCATCTACTGTTGCAATGCCTTCTTCGCTTACGCTCCATTCAACATCCTTGTTTCTTAAAAGTTCAGGTGCCTTTCCTCCTACGGCAACATTATCAATATGAGTTGCAACAATACAGAAATTTGAACTTGATGAAAGCATTATCTCGTCTGCCTTCATTAAAAATTCAAGGGAAAATGGTTCTTCTTTAACAGCTATTCCTAATTTATTACACACTTTAATTAAATTTTTTCTTGCTATTCCCGGAAGAATCAAATTATCAAGAGGCGCCGTGTAAAGTTTATTATCCTTCAAACAATGAACATTGGTGTGTGCGCCTTCTGTGACCCTGTTTTTTATTCCGTCAGCTTCTTTTCTATACATAACACATTCCTCTGCGCCTGCCCTTTTCGCTGTTTCAGAGGCTAGAACATTAGGAAGAAGGCATAGAGTTTTTATGTTGCACATATAAAAACGCACATCTTCATAAGATATAAGCTTATCTCTGCGATAAATGTCTGCTAATTTTCTTGGCGTAACAGTTACCCAAAGGTTTGCCTTTTCACCTGTTGGAAAAATGTGATTACGCGGAATGTTTGCCCCCCTGGTAATCTGCCAATATAAAAATGTTTCGCCGTTTGTTTCGCTTGTATCAACCTTTGAAACAAGGTCATTTAGCAAGGCTTTTAGTTCATCCTTAGTATACGGAATCTCTATTTCTACCATAGATGCCGAATTACAGAAACGGTCAATATGATCATCAAGGCAATAAATAACTCCATTTCTAGTGGCGGTCGCATCATACACACCGTCACCAAACCAACAAACTCGGTCACTCATAGGTACTGTCATATTCTCGATCAGGTCATATTTTCCATTATAATATCCTAAGTTTTTTAATTTTTCCAACATTTTTCCTCTATCCTTTCACATATCTGTTCTATATATAAATTTTCCCTTTTTGTTGCCATTGTATGTAGCATTTTCCACTACTACCTCGCCACCGAGAATTACATAATTCAGCCCGTCACAACGACTGCTGCAATTTATATAATCCGCTTTATCGATAATGCGCTCGGCATCAAAAATACATATATCTGCATCAAATCCCTCGCAGATTTTTCCCTTGCCCGAAAGCTCATAAACCAAGGCCGGTAGCGAAGTGCATTTCCTTATCGCCTCCTCAATGGTAACAACCTTTCTCTCACGCACATATCTTCCAAGAAATCTCGGGAATGATGCCCTTAATCTAGGATGATATATTTTTTTGTCCTTTGCAACAGATGAATCTGTGCATATCATCGCTCTTTCGTATTTCAAAACGTATTCTATATCTTCTTCAGTCATACAGAAGTTGCAAATCTGTGCGTTGGCTCCTGAACCTATTATAATGTCAAAAGCGGTATCAAAATCATCCTGTCCCCTTAACCTTGCTATTTCATCAATTCTCATACCTTCGTATTCAGGATATCCTTTGCACTGGACAAGTAGCAAATTACTAAGGCTGTTTCCATTTCTGCTTATGTATATTTCTTTGATTTTATCACGCATCTTGCTGTCTGAAAGCATATTCGGTATTTCCGCTCTGTCTACGGCTCTCAATTCTTTTGCAATAAGGGTAGATACTAAGCTGGTGCTTGATGCCTCGTACGGATATACATCGCAGTATATATCATACCCTTCATCTACTGCATCTTTAATCATTCTTAATGATTCCTTCACCTTGCCCCAGTTTGGCTTATACATACTTTTATGATGTGAAAATACTGCTTTTACACCTGTTTCTTTGATTACCGTTAAAAATTCTTCTACAGACTCTATCAGTTCAAAGCCCTCGTTTCTTATATGAGCGCTTAACATTCCGTTGTATTCTTTTACAACTTTTGCAAGTTCGATAAGCTCCTGAGTGTCCGCATAACAGCTCGGTGTGTAAATCAGTCCAAACGATAGACCAATAGCACCGTTTTCCATTGCCTCTCTCAAAAGAGCTTTCATTTCGTTCATTTCTACTTCAGACGGTCTGCGGTTTTCATAACCAATAACTGTTCTTCGCAATGCACTATGCCCAACAAACGACTTAACATTCGAACCAAATGTTGCATTTTTCACGGCATTCGCCATACTGCCAAATGTTTTATATACGTCGTCATCCTTACCGCTTGGCGCACACGTAATACCACATTGACCGGCAATAGATGTGGTTATACCCTGTTCAATTTTTTCAATCATATCAGGATAATCAAACAGTGCATCATCCGAATGACTGTGAGAATCTATAAATCCCGGAGAAACTGTCAGTCCCTGCGCATCAATAATTTTTTTGCTTTCATCTGTAATATCTTTTGCAATCCTGACAATTTTTCCGTTTAATATTGCTATGTCACAAGAATATCCCAATGAGCCGGTTCCATCAATGACAGTTCCATTTTTAATAATTAAATCATACATATATAAAACCTACCTTTTCATAATTTTGAATTTTCATAAATATTTGGCTCGTGTCAATTCAGGCTAAAAAACTTTCCTCATCTACACACCATTCTATCACACTTTTTCCCCCATTTCAACAAAAAAAGACGGGAGACCCGTCTTTTTTCTTTTTTGTTCTTTATTGATTTTCCGTTTCGCGCAGATAGTCCTCCAGCTCGCTTTTGATGACCGTGACTCTGGGACCGTAGATAACCTGGATGCCGCCGCCTTTTTTGATAACGCCGGAGGCGCCGGTGGCTTTCAGCGCCGCATCGTTTACCTTATCGGGCTCGGCTACCGTAATTCTCAGGCGTGTTGCGCAGCAGTCTAAATCCTTGATATTTTCGCTTCCGCCCAAGGCTTCTAAAATGTGGGCGGCACGGTCGTTTCCGCTATCCGCTTTTTCCCTGGCTTCGTTATAGTCCTTTCGGGTATAGAGCTTGGTTTCCTCGCCTTCGTCTTCTCTGCCCGGGGTTTTATAGTTCCGCTTGCGAATCAGCACGCCGAACAAGAAATAGTAGATAATGAAATACACCGCACCCACCAGGATAATAAAAATCCAGTTTGTTTTGGCGTTGCCCGGCAGAATACCGAACAGTAAAAGGTCGATAAACCCACCGGAGAAGGTCATGCCAACCGCCACGCCGAAGATGTGCATCAGCATAAAGGAAAGGCCTGCCAGCACGCAGTGCACTGCATATAAAAGGGGCGCAACGAACAGGAAGGTAAACTCCAAAGGCTCGGTGATACCCGTTAAAAAGGAGGTCAGCGCCGCGCCTAAAAGAAGACCGCCTGCCACCTTTCGCTTGTCCTTTCTCGCACATTGATACATGGCAAGCGCCGCACCGGGAAGGCCGAACATCATAAAGGGGAATATACCCGACATGAAGCGGCATGCCTCCAC
>SVKH01000134.1 GCA_015068545.1 Oscillospiraceae bacterium | reverse complement strand
ATCTTTTAAACTATCAAGATGCCTTGATTATTCCGTATGCGGTATTAGCACAAATTTCTCTGTGTTATTCCCCACTAATGGGCAGGTTACTCACGCGTTACTCACCCGTCCGCCGCTAAGCTTCCCCAAAATCACCCCGAAGGGATCTTCTAGTTGGCTCCGCTCGACTTGCATGTGTTAGGCACGCCGCCAGCGTTCGTCCTGAGCCAGGATCAAACTCTCGATAAAATGGTTATATATTCATCTCTCGATGCTTATATACTTATCTTAGTTTGTTAGCTCTTTACTAACTTTGTACTTTTAGTACGCTGACATTTTGTTTCGTTTCCGAATTTCTGTCATAAAAAACTCTTTGTTTTTAAGTGAATCTTAATTCACTGACAAGAACTCTGCACTGTTTATTTTTCAATGTTCAACCGCTGCCTCAGCGACAGCTTGTTTATATTACCACACTTCTACCTCTTTGTCAAGTACTTTTTTAAACTTTTTTGAAAATTTATTTCCGCAACTTTACAAATTCGTCAAAATGTGACAACTCGCTTATTCTAACCTACTTTTACCCTTTTGTCAATACCTTTTTTGCGATTTTTACAAAAAAACGAATATACCAATAAAAAGTATATCCGTTTTTATACACATTATACATATTAGTTCTTTTTTATCTTATCCCAGTACTCTTTTGTCGCCCTTTCAAACTTATTATCGCCGTATTCGTAGTAGACTTTGTCCTTTATTTTATCCGGCAAATACTGCTGTTTTACATAATGATTAGGGAAATCGTGCGGATAAAGATAGTGCTGTCCCTTTGGCAAATCGCCTTCTCCGTCGCAGTGAACATTTTGAAGTTGTCTTGGAACGCTGCCTGTATCAATATGTTCAATATCATACATGGCGGCATTTATAGCATTATGGGCAGAGTTCGATTTTGGCGCTGTGGCAAGAAGCACCGCTGCCTCTGCAAGAGGAAGCCTTGCCTCGGGCATACCAAGCTGAAACGCCGAATCAACACATGCCTTTGTTATGGCTATTGCATGGGGATATGCCAAGCCCACATCCTCCGCAGCTATTACTAAGAGCCTGCGACAAGCGCTGGGCATATCGCCTGCCGAAAGAATCTTCGCCAGATAGTACACTGCCGCATCCGGATCGGAACCGCGGATTGATTTCTGCAACGCACTTAATACATCGTAGTGACCGTCACCGTCTTTGTCATAATGCAGGACTTTTTTCTGCGTGGCAACTTCTGCCGTTTCCACAGTTACAACCAATTCTCCCGATTCGGTGGGAACTGTCGCCATAAAGCATACTTCCAGACTGTTTAGAGCCTTTCTTACGTCGCCTCCCGAAGTTCTTGCAATATGTTCTATTACGTCATCACTAACCGATACTTTATATGCATTGTAATCATTTTCGCTAAGGAAATTTACAGCCCTTACAAGAGCTTTTTCCACAGCTTTTTCCGAAATGGGCAAAAACTCAAATACCACACTTCGGGAAAGTACCGCATTATACACATAGAAATACGGATTTTCGGTAGTGCTTGCTATCAGGGTTATCTTCCCATTTTCCATAAATTCCAAAAGCGATTGCTGTTGCTTCTTATTAAAATGCTGAATTTCATCAAGATACAAAAGCACACCGTTTGGAGTCATAAAGGTATCTAAAGAACCTATTATGTCCTTGATATCTGAAACAGATGCCGTTGTTGCATTCAGTCGCCTTAATGCCTTACCTGTTTTTTGAGCAATGATATTGGCGACGGTTGTTTTGCCTATGCCACTTGGACCGTAAAAAATCATGTTAGGGACTTCGCCCTGCTCAACTATATTGCGCAGGATTTTGCCTTCGCCTACCAAATGCTCCTGACCAACAACATCCTCTAAAGTCTGCGGTCTTATGCGGTCTGCAAGAGGCTTAATCACTTTTTGCACCCCCTGCAAGGTCTTATGATGGTAACATCTTTTTTCATCTTTACGCATTCTGTGCCATCTACCATAAAGGTTTCGCCCATTTCTTCGTAGTCTTCAAAGACGAAAAAGCCTTTTACCGAAACAGGCGTTTCCAAAACGATATACTTTCCGCCAAGAGAAAGAACCTTGTCCTGTACCGCACGCATGATAAGGTCTCCCACATACTGTCTGCGGTAATCCGGAATAACACAAAGATAGGACACTCTGTAATATTCTTCATCTATTTTAGTAAGGCGGCATGAGCCTATCTGACAAGCTTGGTCGTATCCTATAAAATGGTAGGAATCATTATCAAGCTCATCACCGATTTTTTCATAGCCAAGTTCCTCGCAAAAAACTTTGCTTCTGGAAATCTCCGCTACCCTACATCCTATTTCTCCGAAAATAAATTTAAACTCAAGCATTTTTCAACTCTTCCTTCAATGCCTCAATATCCTCAACAGTAACGGTTGTCATGACGGTTCTGTTGCAATCTTCTGTTTTTTCTAAAAATTCAAGGGCAGCTTTTTTATCACCCTTCTTTGCTGCAATCTGCGCAGAATGATAATAGCCTTCCACAAATGACGGGAACTTTTCCCTTACTTCATCCGCCATCTCCATCGCGGAATCGTAATCCCCTGTCATATAGTATGCAACAGCCAGATTATCGCAAATATCACGGTCATCATCATTATAATCATAAGCTTCCAGACAAAGGTCCAGCGCCGCATCACCGTTAGCCTGACGCATATAACCTAAAAGAGAATAGGTCAATGTGTTTTTTACGTTCTCGAAGATTTCCTCCGAGTCCTCCAAAGCTTCCTGAACATTTCCCAGCTTGCACTTTGCCATAGCGCGATAAACCTTTGACGTTATCTTATTTGCCGGCAATATAGCTCTGTCTAAAATGATTTCGTTAAAGACTGTAACCGCATCGCGGAATCTTCCGTTTTGCATCAGCATATATCCGTACAGGTTTTTGTTTTTTACATTTCCGCTTAGCTTGACCGCAAGATTAAGTCTTTTTAAAGCCTTTTCAAAATCTCCTGAATACCCTGCTGCTCTTCCGGATTCGCGGAAGATAACCGGCAACAGCTTGTATCCAAGAAATAAAACTACTATTATAATAACTAACTTCATAATTCTTGCTCCAATTAGAATTCTGCAGTACCGACTGTTCTTGGGAATGGAAGTACGTCACGGATGTTCTGCATACCTGTAATGTACATAACAGCTCTTTCAAATCCTAAACCAAAACCGGCGTGCTTATTTGTACCGTATTTTCTAAGGTCTAGGTAGAATTGGTAATCATCAGGATTCAATCCGCACTCCTTCATACGAGTTTCCAAAACATCGTAGTTTTCTTCTCTCTGGCTACCGCCGATAATCTCGCCAATGCCCGGAACAAGAAGGTCGCAAGCGGCAACTGTCTTACCATCATCATTAAGCTTCATATAGAAAGCCTTGATTTCCTTTGGATAATCTGTTACAAATACCGGCTTT
>SVKH01000133.1 GCA_015068545.1 Oscillospiraceae bacterium | reverse complement strand
ATTCTGAAAAACATCCCCATAGTCATACGTGATATGGAACTTATTGTTGGTTCTGCCACAAAGGCTCCAAGAGGATGTCAGGTTTTTCCTGAGTATTCTTATGAATGGCTCTTGGCGGAGTTTGACACAGTGGAAACTCGCTCGGCGGATCCATTTTACATATCCGAAGAAACCAAATCTCAACTTGCCGAGGCATATAAATATTGGGAAGGAAAGACAAATTCCGACCTTGCCACAGCGTATATGTCAAAGGAAGCTAAGCTTGCCATAGAGCATAACATCTTCACTCCGGGCAACTATTTCTATAATGGTATAGGTCACGTTACTGTGAATTATGCAGAAATTTTAGAGATTGGTTTTTCGGGCATAAGAGAAAAAGCAGTTTGCGCACTTGGTAAGCTTAACCAAGGCGACGGTGACTATGCATCAAGAAGTGCATTTTTAGAAGCTGTTATAGAAAGCATGGACGCTGCTATAATGTATGCAGAAAGATATGCAGATTTGGCAGCGGAAATGGCACAGAATTGCGTAGATGTGGCAAGACGTGCGGAGCTTACTAAAATAAGCGAAAATTGCCGAAAAGTACCTAAAAATGGTGCGGAAAGTTTTTATGAGGCATGTCAGTCATTCTGGTTTGTGCAGATGCTGCTGCAGATAGAATCCAGCGGACACTCAATCTCACCGGGAAGATTTGACCAATATATGTATCCTTACTATAAAAAGGATTTAGATTCAGGCAAAATTACCCGTGAGTTTGCTCAGGAGCTTATGGATTGCATATGGGTGAAGCTCAATGACCTTAATAAATGCCGTGATGCGGCATCAGCTGAAGGTTTTGCCGGATACAGTCTGTTCCAGAACCTTATAGCGGGAGGACAGGACAAGGACGGAATAGATGCTACTAACGATCTGTCTTTTATGTGTATTAACGCATCTATGCACGTTTTCCTTCCGCAGCCTTCGTTGTCGGTAAGAGTTTGGAATGGATCTCCCCATGAATTCCTTATAAAAGCTGCAGAACTTACCAGAACAGGAATAGGTCTCCCTGCATACTACAATGATGAAGTGATAATACCATCCCTTATATCTCGTGGACTTACTATGGAGGATGCAAGGGACTACAATATAATCGGTTGTGTAGAACCGCAAAAATCGGGTAAAACCGATGGTTGGCACGATGCGGCATTCTTCAATATGTGCCGTCCGTTGGAATTAGTTTTTTCAAGAGGATATGACAATGGTGTGCTGATTGGCGTGGAAACTAAGGACGTTTCCGAAATGACAAGCTTTGATGAATTTTTTGATGCTTACAAAGCGCAAATGAACTACACAATTTCCCTTTTAGTAAATGCGGATAACGCGATTGACGCGGCTCATGCTGTCCGTTGTCCACTTCCGTTCCAGTCTTCAATGGTGGAAGACTGTATTGCAAGGGGAAAGAGTATGCAGGAAGGTGGCGCTGTATACAATTTTACCGGACCTCAAGGCTTTGGTATTGCGAATATGGCAGATTCACTTTATGCAATTAAAAAGCTTGTGTTTGAGGAAAGAAAATTCACACTTACCGAGCTTCGTCAGGCACTTTTGGATAACTTCGGAAAGGGAATTGCCGAAGCGGACGCAAAGGATGCTACGGTTTCTGTTGTAACCGCGCTTCAGAATAACGGTGTGGCAGTAACAGAAGAACAAATTGCAGAAATATACCGTCAGGTTTCAGGAAATGGCGGAAATTCACGAAGCAGAGAAATTAAAGAAATGATAGACTCCGTTGCTAAATTTGGTAACGATATACCTGAGGTAGACAGCTTCGCGAGAGAGGTTGCCTACACATACACAAGGCCTTTGGAAAAGTACAAAAATCCACGAGGAGGATCTTTCCAAGCAGGACTTTATCCGGTATCGGCAAATGTTCCTTTGGGTGCACAGACCGGCGCAACACCGGATGGCAGATACGCCAAGACTCCTGTGGCAGACGGTGTTTCTCCATCTGCCGGAAAGGATATTACAGGACCTACTGCAGCGGCAAATTCCGTATCCTGTCTGGATCACTTCATAGCATCAAACGGAACATTATTTAATATGAAGTTCCACCCTGCGGCGCTTGAAGGAAGAGCGGGACTTGAAAGTTTTGTGGCATTGATACGAGGATATTTTGACCGAAAGGGAAGCCATGTACAGTTCAATGTGGTTAGTCGTGAAACTCTGCGGGATGCTCAGGCTCATCCGGAAAACTATAAAGGTCTTGTAGTAAGAGTTGCAGGATATTCCGCTTTGTTTACTACTCTTTCAAAGTCTTTGCAGGACGATATTATTAACCGAACTGAACAGGCAGGATTTTGATTATGAGCTATCTGGACACAAAGGGAAGAATTTTCGATATACAAAGGTTTTCTGTGCATGATGGTCCGGGAGTGCGTACTATTGTGTTTTTGAAGGGTTGTATTCTTCGTTGTAAATGGTGCTGTAATCCTGAATCCCAAAGCTACGAGATTCAGCAAATGGAAACCGGCGGCAAAGTCAAAACTGTTGGAGAGGATATTACTGCCCGTGAGGTTTTGGAAATTGTGGATAAGGACAGAATCTACTATCGAAGAAGTGGTGGTGGACTTACGCTGTCGGGCGGAGAAAGCCTTGTCCAGCATGAATTTGCTCTTGCTCTTTTAAAGGGAGCAAAGGAAATGGGCATAAATACCGCTATTGAAACCACATCCTGTGCAGAATATAGTGTTATTAAAAAGCTTCTTCCGTATATAGATACATATCTTATGGATATAAAGCATGTCAATTCCGACAAACATAGGGAATTTACCGGAAGGGATAATGGCATAATTCTGGAAAATGCTAAACAGCTTGCAAAAGAAGCAAAGCATCTAATAATAAGGGTGCCTGTAATTCCCACCTTTAATGATACTCCTGAGGAGATATATGCGATAGCTTCATATGCAAAGGAAATAGGAGTAGAAGAAATTCACCTTCTGCCGTACCATAGGCTTGGCACAGACAAGTATAAAGGTCTTGGCAGAGAATACATGATGAGTCATGTAGATTTAATTCCAAAGGATAAAATTGATATACTGGAAAATGTTGCCGCTTCAACGGGACTTATAGTAAAAATAGGTGGATAAAAGTCCTATGTAGTTGACCTGATTACCTGCTTACCTCTATGTGTAATGCGGCTTTGCAGACTAAATTGGAGGAAAGCAGATGAACAATAGGACTTTATTTATGAAAGGATAAACCAATGGATTTTAATGATAAAATGCGAATTATTCAGGAGCTTGTGCCGGGTAAACAGATAACTCTTGCCCACATTATCGCAAATCCTGATAACATTTTGTATAAAAAGCTGGGACTGGATCCTGAGGTGGATTATGCACGTTCGGCGATAGGTATTATGACCATGTCTCCGGCGGAAACTGCCATAATAGCAGGTGACATAGCTACCAAGGCATCTGGTGCTCATATTGGCTTTGTGGACAGATTCAGCGGAACTTTGA
>SVKH01000132.1 GCA_015068545.1 Oscillospiraceae bacterium | reverse complement strand
ATCCCTCCGCTTTTAGAATTTTTGTAACAAATCTATGTATTTAAATATGTCTACTTTATAATACCACCTGTTGTGTTATTTGTAAAACATATTTCTTTTATCTTGTTATAATTTATTTTTATAACTCATCTCAACCACTTCTGCCTTTCTTCAGAGTAATTCATTCCTGGTAAGCAGCTGACAGATGAGGTGAACTGTATGAGTTCTGACATTAAGCGATTATTTTTAATATTCCGATGTGGAAAATCTGTGAATATAGATCATTTTTAATCAAATTCCTAACCTGACTTAAATTTAGCTCCTATTGTTTGCTATCTATTTAAAATTTTAAATTCTTATATTATAATTAGTTTAATATAAAAGGAGTGAATATGTATGGATGCAATCGACAAAAAAATCCTGAAACTACTATCCGAAAATGCGAATACTACTGCGACAGAAATTGGCAATACTGTCAATTTATCGGTGCCGGCTGTCAATAAGAGAATCTCGCGTATGCAAAAAGAAGGCGTAATTGACTTTTTCACCATTGTAACGAATGCAAAGAAAGTAAATAAAACAGTCACCGCCTTTGTTTTTATCGTTATGAAATATGGCGATAGCATTGCGTCACTGTTGGAATATGCAAGAAAAGAGCCGGATGTGCGGGAGTGCTACTCTGTTACAGGTGAGTATGACTATATGCTTAAAATCTGCGCAAAGGATATTGAATCCCTCGAGGAGAAGATCTTGTCTATTAAAAAAACCAAAGGTGTAGTGAAGAGTCATACGATGATTTCCTTGATGGAGCACAAGTTTATGCCTACGGTATTACCGGATATGGACGAGGAGGTATAAAGGGAATGACCAACGAACTTTATGAATATGCAGTTAGATTGCGGCGAGAGTTACATCAATATCCGGAAGTTGGATTTGACCTTGACAGGACTGTAATGCTGGTTTCGGATGAGCTTCAAAAAATAGGCATTACATATACATATGCGTATGGCAAAGGCAGCGTTGTTGCTGAGTTGGGTCAGGGTAAAAAGCTAATAGCCCTCAGAGCAGATATGGATGCTCTCCCGGTGGAGGAAAAAACAGACCTGCCCTATAAGTCTAAGATTCTTGGACAAATGCACGCCTGCGGTCATGATTCCCACACGGCCATTCTGCTGGCCGTTGCCAAATACTTAAAAGGAAACGAGAAGGATCTTCCTTGCAAAGTCAGACTGATTTTCCAGCCCAGTGAAGAGGGCGCCGTCAGTGGTGCCAAGATGCTGGTGGATAACGGCGTTATGGACGGGGTAGAACATATTCTCTGTACCCATTGTGAAAATGCATTGGAAACGGGCAATATCGGAATCTGTTATGGTGATTACATGGCGGCCTGTATTCCTACAACTATCCGCTTCCATGGCCGGACCTCTCACGCTACACTGCCGGAGTACGGCATCGATGCTGTTGCAATGGCTGTCGAAGCGCATGAAAAAATGAAGGCTGTACTTGCCCAGGAAGCAGGTCAAGCCAAATATATCTGGTCTGTTGGCCGTTTTCAAGGCGGACATGTGCATAATGTGATCGCAGATTTATGTGAGATGGATATTTCTTTCCGCTTTTATGATATGGAATTTGCAAAACGCGTTGAAGAAAATGTGCGAGTCATCTGCAATAAAATTGCAACCAGATATGGCGGCAACGTAGAAATTGTATGGAACATGAGTACGGGACCAGTTTATAATAATCCTACAATTGTAGAAACTTTTGTGAAAACAGTAAAAAATGCGGGACTAAACGTGCAACCTATGCCACAAAGAATGAGTTCAGAGGACTTTGGCTGGTATCTTACAAAAGCTCCCGGAATGATATTCCGCTTTGGTACAAGAAATGAGAATCTTGGTTGTACAGCGCTTGCCCACAGAAATGATTTTTGTATTGATGAAGAAGGTATGAAAACAGCCATACAAGCATTTTGTACCTATGCTATGAATTGTCTAAAGGAGTAATATGTTATGCATAGTAGAAATATCTTAAGCACTGCAGCTCAGAACGCTTTACCCTCGGGTGTTAGAAGGATGTTTGAGCTTGCGAAAAAATATAATGATTCCATCAACCTGACATTGGGAGAACCGGGATTTACTGCTCCCGACCATATTATCGAAGCGGGTATAAAGGGCCTGCGGGATAAAAAAACCAAATATACCTCCAACGCGGGCATCAAGGAGCTTCGGGATGCAATCGCCTATAAGTTAGAAACGGAAAACAGAATCAAATGCGATCCGGATAAAAATCTAATCGTAACCGCAGGCGCAACACAAGCGTTGATGCTGGCAATGGTGACCCTTGTAAGCCCCGGGGATGAGGTTATTATACAAGGTCCAAACTGGCCGGATTACCGTGGTCAGATCGACATGGTAAATGCGAAGACTGTCTATGCTAAGGTAGACGAAAAGAATGATTTCAAAATGACTGCAGAGGTCATCGAACCACTGATTACAGATAAGACAAAGCTCATTATTATTAATTCTCCCTCCAACCCCACCGGCGGTGTTCTGGACTATGAGGATCTGAAGGGTATTGCGGAGCTTGTTAAAAAATACAAGATTTTTGTAATCTCCGACGAGCCCTATGAGAAGCTTGTCTATGATGGTTTTTATCAGCATAGTCTTGCTGCTTTTGAAGGATTAGAGGATTATGTTTTAACGATCAATAGTTTTTCGAAAACCTTTGCAATGACAGGCTTCCGCGTAGGTTACATATGCGCAAATGAAAAAATTGTTGAAAATCTTGTAAAACTCCACGAAAATATGATTGCAAGTGTGCCTGAGCCAATGCAGCTTGCTGCTGTTGAAGCGATTTATAACGGTGAAAAAGATGTCAGGGAAATGGTAGAATACTACAACAGGAACCGTCACTTAATCGTAGATGGTCTGAACCGTATCAACGGTTTCTCCTGCCTTTGTCCCAAGGGCGCGTTTTATGTGTTCCCCAACATCACCAACTTTGGGATGAGCAGTAATGAGGCTGCGGAATACATTCTGGAAAAAACCCACGTAGTAACCGCGCCCGGCAGTGCCTTCGGTCCCGACGGTGAAGGCTATATCCGTATTTGTTATGCTTCCAAATACGAGGACATTCAGGAAGCATTGCGACGGATGGAAGCAGCCTTTGGAAGAAAAAACGACGATCCGGTATCATTCAGAATATAATAACCATAGTAAACACAAAAGGTGCTCATATGGCCCGTCCATTTTCTAATCAAAATGGACGGGTCTTCTTTTTCTAATCACTTAACTTAACGACATTGGTCTATAAACAGCCTGTTTTATATTATATAATATCGTGTTGCTCTAAGCATTTCTATGCTTTCACAAAGAATTATTCAAAATATACACACAGTACAGAATATCCCGGCAACACCTCCGGCAATTCAATTTCTTGCCAGATTTTTCCTTCTGTTAAAATTCTGCAGCCAATTACTGTTTCTTTTCCCTGCCATATAATTTGTAAAGGTATCTCTGTTTCTCCGGTATTAGCGACCACAAGACAGCCTTTTTCTGAATTTG
>SVKH01000131.1 GCA_015068545.1 Oscillospiraceae bacterium | reverse complement strand
TGACGAGCAGATTTATAAGCAACTTGCCGTAATGAGAGACGGACTCTCCAAATGCTCAAGACAAATAGAAAGTGATATACGGTCATGGATGTCACAGAAAAATAATGTAAGCAAGAGAATAAAAAGGCTTCAGGACAGTATAAATGCAACCGAGCTTGAGGTTGAACAAATCTTGATGGAGAAAATCAAGGACAGGGATAATGCCGAAAGATATGAAAGAATGATAGAAAAGCGAAACAGAGAAATCGAAGGCTTCAAAAATGAGATTGCAAAAATAGAGAATATTGATAAAACTATCAAAGAGAGAAAAAAGGCGATGCTCGAAAATGCAAATCTGCTTGATAAGATATTAAGCGAAAAGGAATTGAGCCATGCAAATCTGTGTCTGCTGTTAGAAAAAATCATAATTCACGAGGATGAGTACGGACTCCGCCTTGAAATACGAATGAAAGCACCATTCCTCGAAAAGAGTTATACAGATGAAATCGGTATGATATACGAGGATGATTATGAGGAAGTATCCGCCTGACAAATAACAGGCACGAAAAAAGCTTACAGTTGAAATCCTGTAAGCTTTTTTTCGGTGTAAGAACGATATGATTTTACTGCCACATCAATTTTTGCTTGATTTCAAGCGGTTTTGAAGGTTTTACCCTTATTAATTCCAAAAGCAGAATAAATCTCTTTTACAAGATTTATTCTAATAGGAGTTTTGTCAAGGGTAAATCTAATATTTTTAAAAATTTTTGTAACCTAAAATTTAGGGAGTACCGATTTGATTGCGGTACGCCCCTTGAATATTTTTCTGTGTCAGAAAGAATATTCATAAAAAGCACAAGAAGACAATTCTTATTGAATTACCATCTTGATTATAATATTTAGTTTTTAATAATAGAATAACCTAACCTTCCCTGCAAAATTTTGCTATCATGAAACAATAAAGGAATGTATTTATTTTGGCTAAATTCTGCGATAAACTTTTCACTCGCTTCTTCGTTATAGGATGAACCTGTACAAATTTTGTCTGTTAAGCATTTTTCATAATAGCATTCATCACCACACAGCACATAGTTATCTGCTAAAACGATACAGGAGCCAACGGAATGTCCACCAATTTTCTTTATAGTTAAATTATCCGCTAATGAAAATTCATCATCAATCAAATGAACATCAAAGCTTGTTGGAATGTACTTTTTTGCCGTAATATATTCATCTTTTTGAATGTGTATAGCGGCATTTTCATAATACCCAATAGCTTCTATGTGGTCGTGGTGTGAATGAGTAATGATAACATCGGTGATATCATTTGGAGAAAGTCCGTATTCTTTTAACACGTCAACCGGCTTTTTGAATAGCGACATTTCAAAGCCTGCACCATCATCACAACCTACATCCACAAGAATGTTCTTGCTTTCTGTTTGTATCAAATAGATTGTAAATGAAATCGGCAAGCACTTGTCTTTATTCCCACCTTTAAAAATATAGTTTTCTCCATAAACGGACTCTCCGTATTTCAATGCTACAATCTTCATTGTACCTTTAACACTACCTTTCCTATATTCTCACCACGGTAAAGAATATCGTGTGCTTCTTCAGCTTCTGTAATCGGAAGGACCTTATATACGGTAGGTTTTATCTCGCCACTTGCAACCTTTTCCCAAACTTCACTGACAAGCTTGGAAAGAATTTCAGCTTTCATTTCAGGAGTGCGTGAACGAAGCGTACTGCCAACAATTCTGATGTTCTTTTTGTAAATATTTTTAAGGTCAATAGTTGTATTTGCTCCGGCAAGAGCCGCAATTACTATCCAACGACATCCATATTTTACATATGGCAGACAATCACCAAGATTTTGACCACCAAGGCAGTCAATAGCAATATCAACGGCTCTGCCTTCTTTTTCTTCGTTTTTAAGTATTTCAGGCAGGTTTTGCTCTCTTGTGTCAACTATGAGGTCGGCACCAAGATGCTGAATGTTTTTAGGGTCACTTATGACCGTTGTAATAACACGCAAGCCAAAGGCTTTTGCCATAGGTATAATAACGCTGGCAAGTCCACTTGCACCTGCCTGCATAAGCAATGCATCACCCGCTTTAGCATGACCTTCAATAAATAGCTTCAAGTATGCAGTTGCAAATGCTTCGGGAATCGCCGCAGCTTCTGCCATGGTGCAATTTTTCGGCACAGGCATACACATATCATATTTGACAGAAACAAACTCTGCATAACCGCCACCACCAAGCAGTGCACAAACTTTATCGCCGATTTTGTAATTTGATTTTGCTTTTGCACCCTCTGTCATTTCAACAATTTCGCCTGAAACTTCAAGCCCCATCCATTCCGGACAACCTTCCGGCGGAGGATAGTCGCCCTCTCTCTGCATAAGGTCTGCACGATTTAAAGCCGCGTATTCAACTTTTATCAAAACTTCATCTTCTTTAAGCACAGGATTTGAAACCTCATCCCATCTTAAACTCTTATCATTATTTACAAGTATTGCTTTCATAATTTACATCCTTTCTCTGTTACATCCGGCAAATAATCAAGATTATCTCGCACAGCCTTTGCCGCTTTTATTGTAGGCTGAGTGGGAACAGCACGTTCATCATGCTCTCTTACTGCAAGGTAAGTCACACAACCAAGCTGAGGTCCAATCATTCTATGAATTTTAGAATGTGTACCGCCGGATAAGAATAAAAACGGAACCTTTAATTCTTTTTTTAACAACGTAGTTATTCTTAAATTCTCAATTTGCTCTTCGTCAGAATTTGCTGCCGTTACAATTTTAACAATATCAGCACCTCTTCGTTGTTGTTCATAGGCAATTTCCAAAACCGTTTCTGCTGAAGAAAATTTAAGAACATGGGATGACATTAAGGCTTCCTTTCCCATTTGATGAATTTTATCAATCAAACACATCTGTTTATCAACGGCAGATTGTTTCATAGTAAGCTCAAGACCTATACCCATTTCGCTATCTGAATCAAACCAGCTTGACGGAACATCACCAAGTGTTGCACCACAGGACAGTGCCGTCAAAAGCCCGTCTGCAAGTTCTTCGTCTGAAAATCCATTGTTTTCATTCCCTCGGTAATTGGTTATATATACTGGGTGTCCGGAACACGCGGCAAATATCTTTTCATAATTTTCTTCGTTTTTGTATTCTTTTTTCAGACACTCAAGCTGTATGCCAAGACAGTCTGCTCCATCATAGATTGAATTCTTTACTGCAAATCTTATGCTATCGATATTATCCTTCAATATCATACCTGTAATCAGTGGGCGATTTTGATTTAAAAATGTAGGCTTCATATGTCAGCACCTCCTACCGGCAGCATTCCTGCCACCATCAATCATAATGTTTTCGCCAAGCTCTACCCAGTTTTGAGCAAATAAAAGTCCCATTCCTGATGCTGCTCCCGTTGAAATTGCTGTTTTTCCTGTAAAAGCCATATTCTGCTCTCCTTTAATTTTTCTTTCTGCAACCATCAATTTGATAATCTTGCCCTGATATATATGCCGCCTTATCGCTGGCTAAAAAACAAATCAAGTATGC
>SVKH01000130.1 GCA_015068545.1 Oscillospiraceae bacterium | reverse complement strand
TAGCCCGAAAAAATATTAAAAAAGCGGGACTTTCCGAAACGATTACAGTTATAAATAATGATGCAAAAGAGGTGCTTCCTACACTTACCGGTGAATATGATGTCATATTTTTGGACGGGCCTAAGGCGCACTATATCTATATGCTAAACGACTGCATCAGGCTTTTGAAAAAAGGCGGAGTACTTATTTCGGATAACATTCTCTACAAGGGAATGATTGCCGATGACGAACACGTTATAAGACGTAAGATAACCATAGTTAAAAGATTAAGACGGTTTATCTCTGCGCAAATGCAAAGAGAAGAGCTGGAAACTGTCATTCTTCCTCTAGGGGACGGAGTGACGATAGCGGTTAAAAAATAGGAGAAAAGATTATGATAAGACCTGAGCTACTGGCACCGGGAGGAAGCCTTGAAAAACTGAAAATTGCCATCTTGTACGGAGCAGATGCGGTATATGTAGGCGGTGAAGCTTTCAGCCTTAGAGTTGCTGCGGAAAATTTTTCCATAGATGAGCTTAAAGAGGGAATAGCTTTTGCTCATGAAAGAGGGAAAAAGGTATATCTTACCGCAAATATTCTGCCTCATAACAGTGATATTGACCAGTTTATCCAATATATTAAGGAAGTGTCCAAGCTTAATTTTGATGCTGTTTTAGTGGCAGATCCGGGGATTATGTCCATTGTAAAGGAGTATGCTCCCGATTTGCCTATTCATATCAGCACTCAGGCTAATAATGTTAATTATAAAAGTGCTGAATTTTGGTACAATCAGGGTGCAAAAAGAGTCGTACTGGCAAGAGAAATGAGTATGGCGGAAATTCGCGAAATAAGGGAGAGAACACCGCAGGATCTGGAACTGGAAGCATTCGTTCACGGGGCTATGTGTATTTCATATTCCGGCAGATGCCTTTTGTCAAACTATATGACCTCCCGTGATTCAAACCAAGGCGCTTGTGCCCATCCATGCAGATGGAATTATAGTCTTATGGAGGAAACAAGACCGGGAGAATATATGCCGGTGTATGAAAACGAAAGAGGCACTTTCATATTCAACTCAAAGGACTTGTGTATGATAGAGCATATTCCGGAGATTATAAATAGCGGTATTACCAGTCTGAAATTGGAAGGTAGGGTAAAGACAGCCTACTATGTTGCAACGATTGTAAAGGCTTACCGTCAGGAGATTGACAGGTATCTTGAAAATCCTGAAGGGTATGTTTTTGACAAAACTCAGCTAGAGGAAATCAAAAAAGTCAGTCACAGACCATATTCCACAGGCTTCTATTTCGGCAAGCCAAACGAGGAAGGTCAGGTTTACACCAGTAGTTCATATATTCGCGACTATGACCTTGTTGGTATGGTGACAGACTATGACGAAAAGACGGGTATTGCAACAATATCTCAGAGAAATAAATTTGTTCTGGGCGATGAAATTGAAATAATGCAGCCCGAAGGACCGTTTATAAAGCAGACAGTAACCTACATGGAAAACGAAAAGGGAGAAGCCATAGAGTCAGCACCTCACGCGGCAATGACTGTTAAGATGCCTGTGTCGGTTCCGGTTTGTGTTAATGCTATGTTAAGGCGTGAAAGAAAGTAGGAGGTGACGTATATGCCGGAGGAAATGAGTTTTGGCGCTAGATTAAAAAACTATCGTAAAAAGAAGAAAATGACGCAGGCTCAGCTTGCGAAAATACTTGGCAAGTCTCCATCCACGGTGTATGGTTACGAATCCGATCAGATTTTGCCGTCCTATGATACCGTGTGTCTTATTTCCACAGCTTTGTCGGTTAGGGTTACCGACCTGATGGATTTAAAGGAAACATTGCCGGATGAGGACGGGATGATGGAGTATTATAAGCTGTACTTTAAAAGATGGCAGGAATCAAGACAATGAAAAAGGATTTGCTTTATAATCTGGCATCGGGTGTTATGGGATATATCAAAAAGGAAGATACCGGCAAAATAGTGTATCCGGTAGTGTACAAAAAGGTAAGGGAATATATTGCTATAAATCATAATAACGCCAGATGTTCCGATATTCTAAAAACGGAAAGCGGCTGGTCTTGTATCATTATGGAAGATGATAAAAAGACCGCATTATACATATCCAAAACCGAAAATGGTAAGTTCAGTTTTTGGGAAAAAGAAATATGATATTCACAAAAATCCTCCGCAGTGCGTAATGTATAGTAGATGGGTGTTTACGCCTGTTTCTATATTTGAAGGGAGGATTTTTTTCATGGGACTTCTTGGTGGAGGCGGCTACTGCGGTGGCAATGATAATAGTTGGATTTGGGTTATTATAATAGTGGTGTTTGTGCTATGCTGTTGCGGAGACGGAAATCTGATAGGTAACAACAATAATAACAACAGCTGTGGATGTTGCGAAGAGCCGTGTTGCTAAGCGAATAGAGAAGAACAATGCGGCTTTGCTGCTACCACCCCTTAAAGTACGATAAAATCCAAATTATTAGTGGTGGTAAGAGGCAGGTCGCTTTGTTCATGCCCAAAGTGTATTTTGGCTCTTCCAAAAACTTGCACGGGAATTAAATCAATATAATTATTCCACAGGAAACGTAATTTCCTATGAAATAAAGACGAAAAACAGCACCAAATTCGGTGCTGTTTTTTGTGATAACAGTTGCACTGCGGCGAAAGATGTGTTATACTCATATACAGAATGTAAGAAAGGGAAGATGATGTATGAAGCTGGATAACGGAATTATTTCTGTAGAGATAAGTGACCACGGTGCAGAGCTTAAATCTGCTGTAAAAAATGGAAGAGAATATATGTGGTGTGGAGACGGTGCTTACTGGGCAAGAACATCACCGGTACTTTTCCCGATAGTGGGATCTTTAAAGGATAAAAAATACAGAGTAGGAGATAAGGAATACGGCATGAATCAGCACGGATTTGCCCGTGATCGTGATTTTGAACTGGTGGAAAGCAATGAATGTTCTGCAACATATATACTAAAATCCGATGAAGATACTCTTTTGATATATCCTTTTGAATTTACATTGACTATAAAGTATACTATTATCGGCTCTACGATCCGTGTAAATTGGATTGTGAAAAACCAAGGGGACAAAACAATGAGTTTTGCCATTGGAGCACATCCGGGATTTAACCTAAAGAAGGGGGAAAACTACTTCAAGTTCGATAATACCGGAAAGATCTCATATAATTTAATTGACGAAACAGGGCTATATGATGCTAGCCGTGTGGGATATATCGAAACTGATGAAGGTTACGTCAAAATAGAGCATGAAATGTTCGACAACGATGCACTTATTATAGAAAACAGACAGGCAAAGGAAGTATCCCTTTGTGACGGTGAAAAAAAGCCATATGTAACTGTAAAGTTTTCTTCACCGCTTTTCGGCATCTGGACACCACCAAAGAAAAATGCACCGTTTATGTGTATTGAGCCATGGTACGGAAGATGCGACAGAAACGATTTTGCAGGGGACATATCCGAAAGAGACTATGAAAACAATATCCAAGCCGGAGAAAGCTTTGAGGCAGAATATGAAATAGAGCTTGCGTAAATAGATATAAATTATGTAAAAATACAGCCAGCAAGGT
>SVKH01000129.1 GCA_015068545.1 Oscillospiraceae bacterium | reverse complement strand
CAATATATACCTGTTTTGTTTTTTTTTCAAGATGTACAAAAGGAGAGGCATTGAATTAGAATTGTTGCTAAACCGGCGGTTAGGGGACTTTAAGCTTTAGCATAGGTCGCGGTGAATTTTATCGTTTTGTAAGAAAACTGGTTCGCGGCTTGCTTTTTAGGTCGCGGTGATTTCCTTAATTTTCGAGTGAAATTCTCGCTCGCGGGAAGCTTTGAGGTCTTGGGGCAGACGAAATGTCTTTTTTGTTACTTTTTGTCTGCTTTCACATGTTGAATCACTTACTTTTTATATTCACAAGCAGATGAAACGTATAATTTATTGATTTTTATATGCTTTCAACACACCTTTCCACTTGCTTTTTGTATCTATAAGCAGATGAAATGTATAATTTGTTAATTCTTATATGCTTTCAACGCACCCTACCGCTTGCTTCTTGTACCTATAAGCAGATAAAACATAGATATTCTAGATATTCGTATGCTTAAGCAAGTCAAACTACCTTATTTTACTGGTTTTTGAGCAGATTGAAATAAGAAAAAAGAGTCATTAGGATGCATTTCGCTCCAATGAAGCTTTACGAAAGCCTGAAATCCAAGAAAAAGCAAGTCGCGAACAAACTTAATTTTTAAAAGCAAAGTCTACTCCGCGACCGGTGCTAAAGATTAGAATAGAACATACAAAATATAAGCTTAAGACTATAAGTTGTTCCCCTAACCGCCGGTTCAGAGGCCAACAAAAAAGGGCTATTGCATACGCGACAGCCCTAAAAATACTATATTGTCTTAAGCAAACAGTGACATGATTCTTGCAACGATAATACCGCCGCCGGTACCGATAACGTAACCCATAAGAGCCATAAGAACACCTACAGGAACTAAAGCACCGCTGTAAGCACCTGCTAAGATAGGAGCAGAAGCGGAACCACCGATGTTAGCAAGAGATGCAACACCACAAGTGAACATGTCTAATTTGAAGATTTTAGCAAAGATTACAAGGATAATTCCATGGATTGCAAGAATCATGAATCCTGCCGCAATCCAAAGCGGAGCATCTGTTAATTCTAAGAAACTTGCACGGGAAGCAAGTAATGCAACTACAGAGTAGAGCATAACATTGGATAATTCCTGTGTTCCTGCCATTTTTCCAACAGGGGTAACAGCACCGATCAATCCCGCTAAAGTTACAAATAATACAGTCCATGTAGATTTATCCAAGAAGGACATTGCACCGTTTGCAACAGTACCAAAGTTCTGAGCTAATGCGGATACTACTAAGGACATACCAAGTAAAAGAATGATGTTTACGAAAGTAATAGGGCCTTCGTTTGCTTTTGCATCTTCTTCCAGACGTCTGGATACTTCATCTAAAGTGGATGTATCAGCTTTTACCCATTTGTTGAATTTAGGTGCAAGGTTGATTGCCCAAAGTAAGAACATAACCCAGATAGAGTAGTCAATAGAGTCAACAACTAAAGCGTAAGCCATGTCTGCTTCTCCAATATCAAAAGCAGCCTGAACAGCGATCATGTTGCCGGAACCACCCATCCAGCTTCCACAGAGAGCACCGAGAGCTTTCCAGGCATCAGCTCCTAATGGAGTGTGGAGAATAGCATAAGTAGCAATAAAACCGATACCGATAGATACGGAAGCAGCGAAGAAGCCGCCTAACATTTTTGGACCCAGTTTTAAGATTTTACGGATGTCGCAACGAAGAAGCATCAGGAAAATCATAGCAAAAAGAATATTATTCTTTAATGCGGAATAAGCAGGTTTGGTTTCTGCCAAATCCCACACTCCTAATGTACAGAAAATCATAGTTAACAGGTACAGTAAAACAATTGGTGGTACGAAATCAAAGAATTTAGCCTTTGTGTATTTCTGTAACCACACCAGGATTGCAGCTAAGAAAATGAGGACTGCAATGTAAGTAAATCCGTTTGTGATCATATAAGATCTCCTTTCTTTTCGTAAATATTTGCATCAATATTCTTTGCATTCTTGCGTGATATTGTTTACAATGATACAATAATAGCAAAAAATGATATGTGAGGCAAGGATATTACATATTTTTAATTGTATTTGTAATTGATAAGCTGCATAAATCGGGGAATTGATCAAAAGTACAAGAAATAGGAGAAGTGTATGAGAATTACAGATGTAAGATTAGGAATGATTTCCGTACCGTTGCGAGTGCCTTTTAAAACAGCTCTCAGAACCGTAAATAGTGTGGAAGATGTGGTAGTGGAAATTCATACAGACACCGGAGCGGTGGGATACGGAGAAGCACCGCCGACAGGCGTTATTACCGGAGATACTACAGGGGCGATTATTGGTGCTATCAGAGATCATATTGCCAAAACCATTATTGGAAAAGATGTAGATGATTTTGAAAATCTGATGGTGGATGTGCAAAAATGTGTGTTGAAGAATACCAGTGCCAAGGCCGCTGTGGATATGGCTCTTTGGGATTTGTATGGACAGCTTTATAAAGTGCCTGTTTATAAATTGATGGGAGGAGCCAGAAAAACCATTACTACAGACATCACTATTAGTGTAAACGATCCGGATACTATGGCAAAAGACGCTATTTATGCTATCAACAAAGGCTATGATTGCTTAAAAGTAAAAGTAGGAAAAGAATCAGAAAAAGACATTGAGCGTTTATCTGCAATCCGTCAGGTAGTGCCAAAGGAAACTTTGATCCGTATTGATGCTAATCAAGGGTGGACGCCAAAGGAAGCTGTACGTATTTTGAATGGAATGCAGGAAAAAGGTCTGGATATTGAATTCGTAGAACAGCCGGTAAAAGGTCATGATTTTGAAGGATTAAAATATGTAACAGAACGATCTTATGTACCTGTTTTGGCAGATGAAAGTGTATTTTCTCCGGAAGATGCCCTGAAGATCATGCAGATGAGAGCAGCAGATATGGTTAATATTAAGTTGATGAAATGTGGCGGTCTCTACAATGGTCTTAAGATTGCATCAGCAGCAGAAGTATATGGTGTGGAATGTATGATTGGCTGTATGTTGGAAGCTAAGATCAGTGTAAATGCAGCAGTACATCTTGCATGTGCAAAACAGATCATTACCAAGATTGATTTGGACGGACCGGTTCTTTGCAGCGAAGATCCGATTATCGGCGGGGCTGTATTTAATGAAAAAGATATTACAGTTTCTGACGAACCGGGACTTGGTATTAAGGGTATTGAAGCAGGTAAAATCCAGTATCTGTAAAAATTTTAGTTGGGTTTTCGATATAATAATTAATAAAGGATAGAATCGGATGATGTATAGTGTGATTATTTTGCACTATACATCATTTACGTTGCTAAGTATTTAAATGAATGTCCGGGCAACAAAAGAAAATCCAATATAAGTATTGGAAAAATGGAGGCATGTATGAATAACACAATTAGGGAATTAATGGATAGAAAATCTGTAAGAGTTTTTACAGGAGAGAAGATTTCGAAAGAAGATAAAGAGATGATTTTAACTGCAGCTACTCAGGCTCCAACAGCAGGTAACCAGCAGTTATATACTATTATCGATGTTACGGATCAAAAATTAAAAGAAAGACTGGCTGTAACTTGCGATA
>SVKH01000128.1 GCA_015068545.1 Oscillospiraceae bacterium | reverse complement strand
AGTTCATTTTTATGTATGGGTTGTCATGTTTTGTTCCTATGAAAATCAGGTGAAACTCATCCTTGTCGGGAATGGCTGGGTATTTAAAGCAGCTTGGGTAAGCCATGGTTTGCTCTAAAATTACAGAGGAGAGGTGGCTTAGCGCTGCACTTTTTATCGGTGTGTCAAGGTTTCCGTAAATGATTGCGGTATGTTTCATTTTTCTTCTTGTATGATATATTTAGTCCTAAAGATATCAATACTCTCCTTTCTTGCTATTTACCAATTCGCAAAGTTCGTTATAGGTCAAAAGTCGATTTACCACATCAAGGAGCATATTTGCCGACAGCTTTGATGGAAGTCCTAAATGTCGGGCAAGTGCCTGTCTTTTTTCGGCACTGTTTTCTCCGCCGGAAAGCCCTAAAAAGTAAAAGTCTGCCTTGGAAATAAGCCGTTGTCGTTGCCCTTTTTGACTGTTGCCGTCTATGGTGGCACCGCTTTGCCTTAGAGCATCCAAGAGAATCTGGGAGTCTATTCCTTCAACTCCTAGAGTCTTCTCCTTGCTAAAGGAAGTTTTTCTGCGCTCTTTTCCGTATATTTCGGGGATATATGCGTGTTTCACTTGTTCGGACGGTACAAGCTGTTTTACAAAATTTCGTATTTTAAGTCCTGCGCTGTCCGAATCGGTGAATATCACAAGACCTGTCTTTTCCGCAAGGGTAACCAGAGATTTTTGTGCCTTTTTGTTGTTAAACACAGAAAACCCGTCGGTAACAAAAATAAGGCTGTCGACTATTTCGGACAGCTTAATTTTATCATATATTCCTTCCACAACAATAGTTTCCTTAACAGTGTACATATAAAACCTCAAAATCCCACATATTTTACTATAATTTATCATTATTATCCCTTAAAGTCAATAAAATTTACAATTTGTTCATACAATTTTGCCGGTAATGTATTATAATGTAGTTATAATATAATGGAAAGGAATGCAATCCAATGTCAGACAACAGAGATTTTGATATAATTGAAGAGCCTCAGGAAGAGGACATCATTGTAGAGGAAGAAGCCGTAGAAGAGGATGTTATTGTAGAGGAGGAAATCCTGTACGGTGAGGAAGAAGAGAAAGCTGAAGCAAAGAGCGAACCTTCGGAATTTGAACGCGAGCTTGAAAACTATCTGCCAACTGCAGATAACACCACAAAAGTAAAACAACCCGCGCCGTCTTGGGTATTCTCGGCAATTGCATCGGCAGTTGTGTGTGTTGCGTTTTTGGTGGTATATTCTATTTTGATTATGCCAAACTTAAGACCAAGAACTGTAATATCATATTCAAACAATCAAGCTTCGCAGGAAAGCGGTGAGGAGCTGCCTGCAAACCCGATAGCCAATACGGCAAAAAGTGTGGTAAGCATAAACGGAACAACATCATACCACAGCTTTTTTGGTATTTCTTCATCAAAAAGTACTTGCTCCGGTGTGGTGCTAAGCGAGGATGGATACATCCTTACTACCGCTTCCATAATAGGTCAGGACGGACTTACTGTTACGATAGATGACAAGGAGTATGAGGCGGTAGTAACCGGCAGTGACGCATCTCGCGATTTGGCTGTAATAAAAATAGAAAAAACCGATCTTACGCCGGCTGTTCTGGGAGATTCCGCTACGGTTCAGATGGGTGATAGCGTTATAGCTCTTGGAAATGTTTTGGGAGAAAAAATGGGAACATCAGCCACAAGAGGAATAATATGCGGCATCAATACCGATGTTATCTTGGACGGAAGAACCTTCAACCTGCTGCAAACTGATGCGGAAACAAGTGATGGAAATGCCGGAGGTCCGCTGGTTAATCCAAACGGCGAGGTGATTGGCATGGTAACCTACGCAGTTACATCAGAAAACAGTGAAATCAGCTTTGCTATACCTTCTAACGATATTAAGAAGGTGGCAGAATCTCTCATAACCACAGGGGAAGTGCCACAAGGCTTGATAATTGGTATAACGGGAAATGATACAGAGCATGGCGTGGTAGTTACTGAGGTAGTAGAAGATTCTCCTGCGGAAAAGGCAGGCATAAAGGCAGATGACCTTATACTAAGAGTTGACGGTACAGTTGTTAAATCAATTTCCGATATAAACAAGATAAAGGAACAGCACGTCAAGGGAGATAAGCTGAAGATTAGCTTGTACCGTGAAGGCGAAGAAATGGATTTTGAAGTAACCTTGGAATAAGAATCTGGTATATCATCTATTTAGGTAAAACCTTTTTGTTTGCATAGTTGCAGTGTGTTGCGAATAAGCATATAAAAAGGAGGGACTTTTGTGAAAAAATCAATTATTGCCTTGGTTTTGTGTATATTGTGTAATATATCCGCTGTTATGGCGGAGGGACTGGCAGAGGACGTGAATTGCGCTATTTTGATGGAGGAATCTACCGGAGAGATTCTGTTTGAAAAGAATCCGGATGAGCACGTTAGTATTGCTAGTATAACCAAAATCATGACGGCTCTTTTGATAATGGAGAGGATAGATTCCGGTGTTATGTCCTTAGACGAGGTTGTCACAGCCAGCGAAAATGCCATGAGTTACGGTGGCTCTACCATGTTTTTGAAAACAGGAGAGAGATTTACGGTACATGAAATGATAAAGGGAATTATGCTGGCAAGCGCCAACGACGGATGTGTTGCTATGGCAGAGCATATCGCAGGGACGGAGGAGAAGTTTGTTGAAATGATGAACAAACGAGCCGAAGAGCTGGGCCTTACCAACACAGTTTTTAAAAACAGTAATGGATTGGATGAGGAAGGACATTTTTCCTCAGCACGAGATGTGGCAATTATGTCACGAGAGCTACTTAAGCATCCAAAGATTATAGAATATACAACCATCTGGATGGATACGTTAAGAGACGGTAAATTTGAGCTTGTTAATACAAACAAGTTGATAAAATACTACACAGGTGCTACCGGGCTTAAAACAGGTTCTACGTCAAAGGCAGGATGTTGCCTTTCCGCTAGCGCTGTGCGAGATGGAATGTCACTTATTGCGGTTGTACTGGGAGCACCGGAGACCGATACACGATTTAAGCGATCCAGCGAGCTTTTGAACTATGGTTTTGCAAACTATACATTAAAAAAGTATGTGGAAAAAGGTCAGCCCATTGGTGCTGTCACTGTATCCAAGGGAAAGAAAAAACAAGTAAATGTAGAAGCCGGCGAAGACTTTTTCAAGCTATACGAAAAGGCAAACCTGCAGGAAGCTGAGATGGAAGTGAAATTTCCGGAAGTAATTTCTGCCCCTATAAAAAAGGGAGATAAGCTAGGCACTGCAGAGTTTATATACGAAGGCGAAGTCATTAAAACAGTTGACGTAGTGGCGACAGAAGATGTGGATAAGAAGAACTTTATCATGCTGTTCGCTGACATGGTTGTGGGGTGGATAACCGGTATTTTACCATAATATGAGCTAGAGGTTGGTGCATTAGTGCCACCTCTTTTTTACTTTATAGGGAACTACGTTCCATAAAGTAAAAAAAATATACTGCCGTGCAATTTTTTTTTGAAAAGCTTCATCTTTTCAAAAATGCACAATGGCATAAGAAAAGCAAAATTGCTTCGACCTTCCGCC
>SVKH01000127.1 GCA_015068545.1 Oscillospiraceae bacterium | reverse complement strand
ATTTATGAATGGTTTTTAACCCATGAAAACAAAAATGAAAATTCTATAGTTGATTTGTATAATAACAGTAAGTTGTACGGTTGAGCCAAGGAAAAGGGGATGGTTCTGCGGTCTTGATGTTTTAGTCATAACCGGATATAAACTTAACACCAAAAAGGTTTGCATCTAAACCTTATGTGTCGCAATTGCTGAAAAAGACGGTCGTCTAAATTATACTGTCTTTAGACAGAAAACATATAAAAAAGGAATTTGTTATGAATATTAAAGATTATTTAAGCGAAAATGTTGTGATTCTTGATGGAGGAATGGGGACTCTTTTGCAAAAAGAGGGACTGGCTCCGGGAGAGCTCCCCGAAAGGTGGAATATATCAAGACCTGACGTGATATGTAATATCCATCGGGATTATTTTGATGCAGGAAGTAATGTGGTGAACACAAATACCTTTGGAGCAAACAGTCTGAAATTTGATGAGGAAGAACTGGAAAACATCGTCAAGGCGGCTGTTGAAAATGCACAGCGTGCTAAAATTGACAGCAAAGGCTGTCAGGAAAAGTGGATAGCTCTTGATATAGGCCCAACAGGCAGAATGCTGGCGCCTTTGGGCGATTTGGATTTTGAAGAAGCGGTGGCTATTTTTGCAAAAACGGTGAAGCTGGGCGTGAAGTACGGAGTGGATCTTGTCTTTATAGAAACGATGAACGACAGCTTGGAAACCAAGGCGGCACTTCTGGCAGCTAAGGAAAACTGCGACTTGCCTGTTTTTGTATCTAACGCATACAGTGAAGATGGAAAATTGATGACAGGTGCCAGTCCACTTTGTATGATTGCTATGCTAGAGGGTATGGGAGCTGACGCAGTGGGAATAAACTGCTCCTATGGACCGAAAACTCTGGCACCGGTAATAAGGGAATATATAAAATACGCATCTGTCCCTGTTATAATGAAACCAAATGCCGGACTTCCAAAGTCAGTAAACGGTAAAACTGTATTTGACGTGTTACCTGCAGAATTTGCCGCAGATGTGGCAGGATTTATGAAGGAGGGCGTCAGAGCCTTGGGCGGATGCTGTGGTACAACTCCTGAGTATATTTCAGAACTTGCAAAAGAATGCCGCGGATACACGCCTTTTCCTATTACGGACAAGGGAATTTCGGTAGTTTCCTCCTATACAAAGGCGGTCACCTTCGGAAAAAGACCTGTGCTGATAGGAGAGAGAATTAACCCAACGGGAAAATCTCAATTTAAAGAAGCGCTTAGAAACGGAGATATGGAATATATTCTGAAGGAAGCCATTTCCCAACAGGAAAAGGGCGTGGATGTGCTAGACGTAAATGTGGGACTGCCGGAGATAGATGAGGTGGAAATGCTCACCCGTTCTGTATGCGAAATTCAAGGGATTTGCGATTTACCGCTACAAATAGATACCTCCGATATATCCGCAATGGAATCTGCTATGAGGAGGTACAACGGAAAACCTATGGTGAACTCCGTTAGCGGCAAAAAGGAAAGCATGGACGCCGTTTTCCCTCTAGTGAAAAAATATGGCGGACTTGTTGTAGCTTTGACACTTGACGAGGAAGGAATACCGTTAGCGGCAAAAGGCAGAGAGAGTATTGCGAGAAAAATCCTGACAGAAGCAGAAAAATACGGCATTATGAAAAAGGATATAATATTTGATCCTCTTGCACTTACTATCAGCGCAGATTCTACCGCAGGATGTACCACACTGGAGGCTGTTGAAAAGATTTCAAAAGACATTGGAGCTTTCACGAGTCTAGGAGTTTCAAACGTTTCTTTCGGTTTGCCAAGACGTGAGATTATTAACAGTACCTTTTTTGCTTTGGCGCTTGGAAAAGGCTTGTCCTGTGCTATTATGAACCCTTATTCTCAGGATATGATGAAGACTTACCATGCCTTTTGTGCTGCCTGCGGAATGGACGATAACTGCGAAAAGTATATTGATTATGCAGGTAAGCTTGAGGACGAAAGAGTGCTGGTGGAAAAGAAACAGGAAAGCAGTAATATTTCGGGAGGTTCATCGCTTCAGAATGCAATAATAAAGGGACTGAAGGAAATGTCTGCGAGCATTACAACCGAGCTTGTAAAAAGCAAAAATCCTCTGGATGTTATAAAAGAGGAGATAATACCTGCTCTTGATACGGTTGGAGTAGGTTTTGAAAATAAGAAGGTTTATCTACCCCAGCTTTTAATGAGCGCAGAGGCAGCTAAGTCCGCATTTGATGTGATTAAAACTGCCATGGGAGGAGTAAAATCATCAGATAAAGGAACTGTTGTTATTGCAACTGTCAAGGGCGATATTCATGATATAGGGAAAAACATTGTAAAACTCCTTTTGGAAAACTACGGTTTTTGCACTATTGATATGGGTAAGGATGTTCCACCGGAAGAGATACTAAGAGTGGTGGTAGAAAAGAAGGTGACGGTTGTAGGATTAAGTGCTCTTATGACCACAACTGTGCCTGCGATGGAGGAAACCATAAAGCTTTTAAGAGAAAAGGCACCATGGTGCAAGGTTATTGTAGGTGGTGCTGTACTTAATAAGGAATATGCCAAGATGATAGGAGCAGATTTTTACGCAAAGGATGCTATGGAAGGCGTGAGATTTGCAGAGGAAATATGCTCTTCGGGAGAATAATAGGAAAGTTGTAAAAATCCGATAAATAAGTTTACGGAACATAAAAAAGATATGCCCTGTAATATTGACTTTTGCAGTAAAATGCGATAAAATAGTAGAAATGTAACTCACGGAGGAGTTTTAGTATGATTTTACTGGTTAAACGATGGCGTTTTTCTTGTTCAGCTTGAGGATAATATATTTTGGAGGAATAAGAAATGAAATTTAACGAAAATGATTTTAAAACATATCTAAAAGAATATCCGGACAAAAACGGATTTTTCGGAAAATACGGCGGTAGCTTTATACACGAAAAGCTAATCCCTGCTTTTAAAGAGGCTGATGATGCTTATGAGGCGATTTGCCACAGTGCGCAGTTTATAAATGAGCTTCGCAGAATTAGAAAGGAATTTCAGGGAAGACCTACTCCTGTTTATCACTGCGAAAGACTTTCCAAAATCTTTGGAAATTGTCAGATTTATTTAAAGAGAGAGGATTTAAACCACACCGGTGCACATAAATTGAACCACTGTATGGGTGAAGGTCTTTTGGCAAAGTATATGGGCAAGAAAAAGCTCATTGCCGAGACAGGTGCTGGTCAGCATGGCGTGGCTATTGCTACTGCTGCGGCATACTTTGGTATGGAATGCGACGTGTACATGGGAGAAGTGGATATAGCAAAGCAGCATCCTAACGTAATCAGAATGAAGATGCTGGGAGCTAACGTTGTTCCGGTTACTCACGGACTTAAAACTTTGAAGGAAGCGGTTGACGCGGCTTTTGAAGCTTATCTTAATGAATATGATAATGCTATTTACTGCATAGGCTCAGCTTTGGGACCACATCCTTTCCCGAAAATGGTAAGAGATTTCCAATCTGTAATAGGCATAGAGGCAAGAGAACAGTTTTTAGAAATGACAGGTATCATGCCGGATGCTGTTTGCGCTTGTGTTGGTGGTGGATCAAATTCACTGGGAATGTTCACACCATTTTTGGCAGATCCTGTTGAGATA
>SVKH01000126.1 GCA_015068545.1 Oscillospiraceae bacterium | reverse complement strand
GACCACCCGGTAAGCGTGCAATAATTGATGCTGTAAACCGTAGGTTTCCTTCCATTTGCGATTGCTGCTTTCCTTGCCGTATTTGGTGTCACCAACAAGCGGATGACCTATCGATGCAAAATGAGCACGAATCTGATGGGTTTTTCCTGTAATCAAATCTACTTCTAAGTAGGTACAATTCTTCTTAAGCTGTTGCAACGGTTCATAGGCAGTTTTAATATCTTCACCATCCGTCGAAACCTTGACCGTATTACTCTTTTCATCTTTCGTAAGACTTCCGGTTAGCATTCCGGCGCTGTCTATACTTCCCTCACATATAGTACGATAAAATTTGGAAAGGCTTCTGTCTTTAATAATCTTATTCAAAGAGCGGGTTCCTGCCATAGATTTGCCGCACAAAATAATACCGCTGGTATTACGGTCCAAACGATTACAAATAGAGGGCTTAAATAAAGATAATTCCTGTGCTGAAATGGCATTTGTCTTCAGCAGATAGCCGATAAACCACTCATTTATGCTGATATCTGTAGGTTCTGCCTTTTGGGAAAGCACGCCTACCGGCTTACTTAATACGGTAACATTAGAATCCTCATAGATTACGGAAATACCCTTTAGCATACGATAGGCCTTCTCGTATTCAGAGGTGTCTATGCCACCTGATTTTCCGGAGAACTTAGCATAGGTCTCGTCTGCAAAAAAGAAACAAACAACATCTCCTTTGACCAGAATCTCCTTCCCTTCCGCCTTTTTCCCATTTAAAGTAATATTCTTTTTTCGAAGCATTTTGTAAATGAAACTTGTTCCCGCTGCAGGAAGTGCTTTTTGTAAGAACTTATCAAATCTGCCGCCGGCGCTGTTTCCTTCAATAATGATTTGCTGCATCGTAACCTCTAAAGTGTAACACCTTTTAAAAGTGTAACAATATCTGCCACATTTTTTCCGTCTTGTTCTAAAGCATTCAGCTGGGATAAACGTTCCGTATACTTACCAATATTCGTAAAAATCTTGATCGTATAATCCTTATATCCGTCAGTACGTAAAATACCGGTTAAATGCTTTTGAAACTCCTTCTCGCGAAAGTCTGCCTTGGCACTGTAACCACAAATGCAATTGTCGCAAATCACCAGGTGCTGTACAGAGAAATTCTCGTCATAAGAAGTAAATACCATATCATAAAGGCCGGTAAGATGTCCTATGGAAGCATTGATCCTTTCTACACTTTCTGCCGGCAATGATTTATATCGCCAAAACATAATGGTATTTACCGCCCATTTACTGGCAGGAAGACATCCAAGTACTGCAACAATGGTCAAGTAATTAGATGTCGTTTTGGTAGACCAAAGCCCCATCAAAAAGATTGCTAAGGATATACCGTAAAAAATCAAAGTTTTTGCCAGTTCATATTTCTTCTGTGTGTCTAAATAGTTGTAGGTTCCTTTTCCTGATTCTGCGGAAAAGATTCGCTTTACCGATATGCTCATTTGTGTATTTTACTCCTTAATAAATCGTACAAGTGGCAGTATAATGCCATGAGGAATTACCTTACACAGGACTTCGAAAGACTGCATAGGTAACGAATATACGGATTTTGCCTTTTTATGACAAGAATCCCTCAGAGCTTTTCGAACCACATTAACAGGATCGGCCATAAAAATCTTTTTAATTGCCAAGGTTCCGTTTCCTTCCGATTCTGCGATGTCAAAAAACGCTGTATCTACAGGCCCCGGGCAAACACTGGTAACATAGATGCCCTTTCCCTTTAATTCTTCTCTAAGCGCTAGGGAAAAGCTGTTCACATAGGCTTTTGTAGCTGCATAAACTGCAAAACCCGGTTGGGGCATGAAGCTTGCACTGGATGCCAGGTTAATGATTCGTGAATTCTTACGCATAAACGGGATGCAGGTATGTGTTATGTGTGTCAATGCCTCACAGTTAGTGCGAACCATAGAAAGCTGCTCTTCCACTGTCATCTGCGAAAAATCACCGATAATACCAAAACCGGCACAATTCACCAGCATCTTCACAATCATATCCTTATCAACCAAGGTATCTGCCAAACGTTCAATCTGGGCTTCCTTTGTAACATCCATAGCAAGAATTCTTGTTTTATTGCGCATTTTGGACGCCAAATGCTCTAAGCGCTCTTTTCTTCTTGCAATAAGCCATATTTCATCAGTCTTACGTAAATGTGCATCCAACTGCAGTGCGAATTCCATTCCCATTCCGGAAGATGCACCTGTAATAATTACAACATTTCTTGACATACTTATTTCTCCTTCTTTTTATGAACATTTCGAATAGCCTTTTTCTTTTTCGGCTTTGTCTTCCCGTTTCCATCCTTCTGCGATTTGGTTACAAATGGTTTTGCTTTACCGGGTGGAGTGGCGGTGCCACCTTTTTTCGGACGTATTAAGCACTTCTTCTCGAATCCAATCAAATCCTCGCGTTTTGCCAAGGTTAAAGCCTCGTACACAAGGTCGTAATTTTTGGGATTACGATACTGAATCAAGGCTCTTTGCATGGCCTTCTCATGGAAATTCTTACATACATAAACAGGCTTTAAATCCCGTGGGTCAAGCTCTGTATAATACATTACGGTAGATAATGTAGATGGTGTAGGATAGAAATCCTGTACCTGCTCCGGCATATAGCCTAAATCACGAAGATATTCCGCCAGTTCAATAGCTTCCTTTAACGTAGAACCGGGATGTGAACTCATTAAATAAGGAACAAGGAACTGATTCTTCCCCAGCTCTTTATTTATCTTCTTATATTTTCTGACAAAGCTTTCATAGACGGCGTTTTCCGGTTTGCCAAGACGCTTTAAAACCACATCTGAAATATGCTCCGGCGCCACCTTTAACTGACCGCTGACATGATGCTCCACAAGCTCGCGGAAAAAAGTATCATCCTTGTCGCACATAAGATAATCAAAGCGGATTCCGGAACGTACAAAAACCTTTTTCACGCCTTCCAAAGAACGAAGCTTACGAAGAAGCTCCAGATAATCGCTATGGTCCACCTTCATATTTTTGCAAGGGGTCGGGAATAAGCATTGTCTATGCTTACACACACCATGTGTCAGCTGCTTTTCGCAGGATGGATGTCTAAAGTTAGCTGTAGGTCCTCCTACATCATGGATATACCCCTTAAAATCCGGGTCCTTGATTAATACCTTGGCTTCTTCAATGATAGATTCGTGACTTCGTACCTGAATAGTACGTCCCTGATGGAAGGTCAATGCGCAAAAACTGCATCCGCCAAAGCATCCTCTGTTGCTGATAAGGGAAAACTTAATCTCCGTAATTGCCGGTACGCCACCCTTTTCTTCATAAGACGGATGATAGGTGCGCATATAAGGCAACGCATATACATCATCCATTTCCTGAGTTGTCAAAGGATATGCCGGTGTATTTTGTACGACATAAATACCGTTTGGATATGGCTCTACTAATGTCTTACCACTATACGCATCTGTATTTTGATACTGAATTCCAAAGCTTTTTGCATATAAAGATTTATCAGCCTTCATATCTTCGTAGGAAGGTAACACTTCGTAATCATATAATCCTTCCAAAGACTTCGTCTTATACACAGTCCCTTTTACGAAAGTAATATCTTTTACTGCGATTCCTGCATTTAATGCATCTGCAATCTCTACAATAGACTTTTCTCCCATTCCGTAAG
>SVKH01000125.1 GCA_015068545.1 Oscillospiraceae bacterium | reverse complement strand
CTACATTGTTGTAGGCAGACCTATTACTCAGGCAGAGGATCCTGTTGCAGCTTATGAAAGATGTGTCAAAGAATTTGTTACGGAGGAATAAATCATGAAAGAACTAATTGCAAAAGACTTACTATCGATCGGTGCATTATTTTTAAGACCGGAAGAACCTTTTACATGGGCAAGTGGAATAAAAAGCCCTGTTTACTGTGATAACAGATTGACTCTTACCGCACCTAAGGTAAGATGTGATGTAGAAAACGGACTTGCAGAGATTGTAAAGACACACTACCCTGATGCAGAAGTTCTTATGGGAACATCAACTGCAGGTATTGCACACGCTGCTATTACAGCTCACCTTCTTGATATGCCTATGGGTTATGTTCGTTCAGGACACAAGGACCATGGCAGAGGAAATCAGATTGAGGGCAAGCTTGAAAAAGGCCAAAAGGTTGTAGTAATTGAGGACCTTATTTCAACCGGCGGAAGCGTTTTAGAAGTTGTGGATGTGCTTCGTGAAGCAGGAGCAGAAGTACTTGGCGTTGCGTCTATATTCACCTACGGTATGCAAAAAGGTATAGACAGAATGGCAGCTGCAAATGTTAAAAATGTAAGTTTATCCGATTTTGATACAGTTGCGAAAGTGGCTGCAGAGGAAGGATATATTAAAGAATCTGATATTGAAAGACTAATTGCATTCAGAAATAATCCAAGTGATGAAAGCTGGATCGGAGGAAATAAATAATGAAAAGTCTTATAAATATCACAGATTTATCGGTTGAAGAAATAGAAGAACTTATAAACATAGCAAATGATATCATAGCTAATCCGGACAAGTACAGGGAAAAGTGCAGGTACAAAAAGCTAGCTACTCTTTTCTTTGAACCTTCCACAAGAACCAGGCTTAGTTTTGAGGCAGCTATGTTGGATTTGGGTGGTAGTGTGCTAGGTTTTTCTGAGGCGCAAAGCTCGTCTTCCGCAAAAGGTGAGAGTGTAGCAGATACAGCCAAGACTATTTCCTGCTATGCTGACATTATAGCTATGCGTCATCCAAAAGAGGGAGCTCCGCTTGTGGCAAAGATGAACGCAACTATCCCTGTCATCAATGCAGGAGACGGCGGACACAACCATCCTACTCAAACTCTTACCGATCTTTTGACAATTTCAAGAGAAAAGGGAAGACTGGAAAACTTCTCTATCGGTTTTTGTGGTGACCTTAAGTTTGGCAGAACAGTTCATAGCCTTATCCATGCTCTTTCAAGATACGATAACATAAAAATCTATCTTATTTCGCCGGAAGAACTTAAACTTCCAAGCTATGTAAAGAGCGATGTTTTAGAAAGAAATGGCATAGAATATATACAGACAACCGATTTTGAGGAAACTATTCCTAATCTTGATATTTTATATATGACTCGTGTACAGAGAGAAAGATTTTTCAACGAGGAAGATTATCTCAGACTAAAGGATAGATACATTTTGACACCGGAAAAGCTAGAACACGCAAAAGAAGATCTTACTATAATGCACCCACTACCAAGGGTGAACGAGATTTCTACTGCCATTGATGAAGATCCAAGGGCAGCGTACTTTAGACAGGTGTTAAATGGTAAATTTATAAGAATGGCATTGATTCTTAAGCTTTTGGAGGTGGAAATATGAACATAGATTCAATTAAAAACGGTATTGTAATTGACCATATTTCTGCCGGCAATGGTATGAAGCTTTACCATTTATTAAAACTAGATGAGCTTGATATTTCTGTTGCTATCATAAAAAATGTTTTGAGTAAAAAAACAGGGAAGAAGGATATCATCAAAATTGATGGAGATATCGCCCTTGATATGAATATTCTGGGTTATGTTGATCCTGATGCCACAGTAAACATTATTAAGGACGGTAATGTGTTCAAAAAGGAAAGAGTGGACCTTCCTGATACAATTAAGAATGTTATTTTCTGTAAAAATCCAAGATGTATAACTTCTGTTGAACAGGAAATAGACCATGTATTCAATCTTGCCGATAAAGAAAAGAGAATATATCGCTGTATTTACTGTGAAACAAAGGCAGAGTAACAGGGAGATAAAACTATAAATTGAAAAAGGACGATTTGAAATGAGTAATTATAAAATTGAAACAAAATGTATTCAAAGCGGATATAAGCCGGATAATGGAGAGGCAAGAGTTCTGCCTATTTATCAGAGTACAACATTTAAATATGATTCCGCAGACCATTTGGGAGATTTATTTGATTTAAAAGCTCCGGGACATATGTATTCCAGAATTTCGAACCCAACCCTTTCCTTTGTAGAGGAAAAGATAGCCGATATGGAAGGCGGAGTGGGTGCAGTACTTACTACATCCGGTCAGGCAGCGAATATGTTGGCTATTTTAAACATCACTTCCTGCGGACAAAATTTTGTCAGCCTTTCTTCCATATACGGAGGTACTATAAACCTGTTCTCCGTTTCATTAAAAAGAATGGGAATAGAAGTGCGCTATGTAACACCTGAAATGACCGATGAAGAAATAGATGCACTGTTTGACGAAAATACTACACTTGTATTCGGTGAAACCATAGCAAATCCTGCACTTAATGTGCTGGATATTGAAAAGTTTGCAAATATTGCGCATAAGCATGGACTACCACTTTTAGTGGATAATACCTTTGCTACACCTGTTCTTTGCAGACCTTTTGAATTTGGTGCGGATATTGTTATACATTCAACTACAAAATACATGGATGGTCATGCTACTGTTGTAGGTGGATGCGTTGTGGATAGCGGTAAATTCAACTGGGATAATGGCAAATTCCCAGGACTTTGTCAGCCAGATGAATCATATCACGGTGTTGTGTATACTAAGGACTTTGGTGAGGCTGCGTATATTACAAAGCTTAGAGTTCAGCTTGTTCGTGATTTTGGTGTATCTCCTAGTGCAATGAACGCATTTTTGCTTAATTTAGGACTGGAAACACTGCATCTCAGAATGGAAAGACACTGTGAGAATGCCTTAAAGGTTGCAAAATTCCTGGAATCTAATGATAAAATTTCATGGGTTAACTATCCAAAGCTGGAGTCGAGTGCAGATTTTGATCTTGCAAGTAAATATCTTCCAAATGGAGCTTGTGGTGTTATTTCATTTGGTATTAAGGGTGGCAGAAGTTCAGCGGTTAAGTTTATGGATAGCTTAAAGCTTGCGGCTATTGTTGTGCATGTAGCTGATGCCAGAACTTGCGTGCTGCATCCTGCTTCTACTACACACCGTCAGCTTACTGATGAGCAACTAGTAGATGCCGGCATAGGTGCTGACCTTATCAGAATGTCTGTTGGTATAGAAAATGCCGATGACATAATAGATGATATCAAACAAGCTTTAAACGAGGTAGATTGTAATGCCAATTAAGATTCCAAATGACCTTCCGGCAACAGAGACTCTTTTGGAGGAAAATATATTTGTAATAACTGAAACCAGAGCTATTACTCAGGACATAAGACCTCTTAAGATTTTGCTTTTAAATCTTATGCCGACTAAAATAGTTACCGAAACTCAGTTTGCAAGGTTACTAGGTAACAGTCCGTTGCAGGTGGAGCTTGAATTTTTGCAGACAGCGACTCATAAGGCAAAGAATACAGATGAGAGCCATATGATTTCCTTCTACAAAACATTTGACGAAATAAAAAACAACAAGTTTGACGGAATGATTATAACAGGTGCACCGGTAGAACTTTTAGAGTTTGAGCAAGTAGAATACTGGGATGAGCTTTGTGAAATTATGGAATGGAGCAAAACTCACGTTACAAGTACATTTCATATATGCTGGGGTGCTCAGGCTG
>SVKH01000124.1 GCA_015068545.1 Oscillospiraceae bacterium | reverse complement strand
TTCCACATTAACATCAAATGTATCTGTGTTATTTACACGATCAACTACAATCTGATAGTTAGGTGTGATGTCACTGCCTATACTCATCAGCACTTCCTCTATTTGTGAAGGGAATACGTTTACGCCGCGGATAATAAGCATATCATCACTTCTGCCACAAGGCTTTTTCATTCTTATATGAGTTCTACCGCACTTACAAGGCTCATCAATTAGCTGACAAATATCTCTTGTGCGATAACGGATAAGCGGGAATCCTTCCTTGGTGATAGTTGTGAACACCAGCTCACCTTCTGCACCATAAGGAAGTACTTCTCCTGTGTCCGGATCGATAATCTCCGGTATGAACATATCCTCCCATACGTGCATTCCGCATTGATACTCACATTCGCAAGCTACACCAGGTCCCATTATTTCAGAAAGACCGTAGATATCATAAGCCTTTAGTCCCAGCTTTTCTTCGATTGCATGACGCATATCCTCTGTCCATGGCTCTGCACCAAAGATACCTGCTTTTAGCTTTAGCTGATCTCTTACTCCAAGCTCCTCGGCTGCTTCGCCAAGATACAAAGCATACGAAGGAGTACAGCAAAGAGCAGTAGAACCAAAATCCACCATTGTCTGAATCTGATTATGCGTATTTCCGGAAGAAATTGGAATAGTGGTAGCTCCTATTTTTTGTGAACCACCATGGGCGCCAAGTCCTCCTGTAAACAGGCCGTATCCATAGGAAACTTGAACAAAGTCATCTTTTCCAAGACCGATAGCTGTCATCATTCTTGCCACACAGTCATCCCACATATCTATATCATTCTGAGTGTAGCCGACAACAATTTTCTTTCCTGTGGTTCCGCTGGATGCGTGCACTCTCACAATATCCTCCATCGGAACAGCAAAAAGACCATATGGATAGTAATCTCTCAAATCCTGCTTGTACGAAAACGGAAGCTTATGAAGATCATCAACAGATGTGATGTCTTCGGGTTTTAGCCCCATTTCATCCATACGATTCCTGAAAAGCTCTACCCTTTCATACATTCTCTTTACCTGCCAGCAAAGTCTTTCGCTTTGAAGTTTTTTTAGTTCTTCCCTCGGCATTGTTTCAATTTCTTTGTTCCACATTTTTACTTCATCTCCTTATAAGTTATAACCTAACTCAAATGCCTTTAAATTTACTTCCATGAATTTTTCCGGAACAGTTGTCTTTATAGTTTCTACCCATTTCTCATATGGAATATCGGTGCTTTTTGCCATAACACCAATCAGAACAACATTTACCGCTTTGAAATTTCCTGCCTGCGTGGCAAGAGATAGGGCGTCAACCAAACTTACATCCACCTTTTCTGCCAGCTTCTCACCTATGTTTTCCGGATAAGCTGCCGCACCCGTTATAACAGGCATAGGATCTATCTCCTGAGTGTTTACTATAAGCTTTCCGCCTTCCTTTAGATAAGGCATAGCACGGTAAGCTTCAAGCATTTCAAATGCAAGAATTATGTCTGCTTCTCCCTTACCTATAATTGGCGAATACACCTTTTCGCCGTATTTTACATATGTAACAACGCTACCGCCTCTTTGGCTCATTCCGTGAACCTCAGACACTTTAACGTCGTAACCCTCGTTAATAACTGTATTTCCCAAAATTCTGCTGGCAAGAAGAGTTCCCTGACCGCCAACACCTACTATCATAATTTTTTTAGTCATCAGCTTAGTCCTCCTTTACTATTGCATCGAACGGACATACATTCACGCATAGTCCGCAACCGTTACATTGTGTCAGGTCAATCTTTACCCCAGTTTCATCGGCAGAGATTGCAGGACAACCAAGCTTCATACATAGCTTACATTTTTTACACTTGTCTGTTATTGTGCAATGACCTGTGTATTTAACGGATTTCAAAAGAGCACATGGACGCTGTGCAATAATAACAGAAGGTTCTTCCCTTTCTACTTCCTCTTTTACGCAAGCCTCAAAAGCCTTAAGGTCGAATGGATCACATACTCGCACATGATCTATGCCCACAGCCTTACAAAGCATCAAAAGATCTACCTGTTTTGTAGCTTCTCCGCGAATTGTCTTTCCTGTTGTAGGATTCTCCTGATGTCCGGTCATACCAGTAATTGAGTTATCCAGAATAATTACTGTGTTGTTACCCTTGTTATATACTATATCTATAAGTCCTGTTATACCGGAATGGATAAAGGTAGAATCGCCTATTACCGAAACTACTTTCTTATTAAATTCGTTTCCTCTTGCTTTTGCCATACCAAGTGCTGCTGATACAGATGCACCCATACAGATTGTAGTATCTACGCTGGCAAGCGGAGGAATTGCACCAAGAGTGTAGCAACCGATGTCACCGGAAACCACAAGTCCTAGCTTTTTAAGAACATAGAATGTACCCCTGTGAGGACATCCCGGACATAGTACCGGAGGTCTCATAGGAATAGTTTCTGAAAGCTCTGCGCAATTTGGCTCAGCTTCACCAAGAATTACTTCCTTTATCATAGCCGGGGTGTATTCACCAAGCAAGGTGAATTTTTCCTTCCCTATTACCTCTATACCCATAGCTTTTACATGAGTTTCTATAATAGGATCAAGCTCTTCTATTACATATAGCTTATCAACCTTTTGAGCAAAATCGCGTATCAGCTTTTCAGGAAGAGGATATACCATACCTAGCTTTAAAAAGCTTGCCTTGTCGCCCAGTGCTTCCTTTGCGTACATATACGCAATACCGGATGTGATTACACCTATTTTTGTATCGTTCATTTCTACTGTGTTAAATGGACAATCCTCTGCATAATCGGTAAGAGCCTTTATTCTGTCTTCTACCACAACATGACGCTTTACCGCGTTTGCAGGCATCATAACGTATTTTCCGATGTTCTTTTCGTATGGCTTTAATTCATCATTTTTTCTTTCGCCGATTTCCACAAGGGACTGCGAATGAGATACACGTGTGGAAAGTCTTATAAATACAGGTGTATCAAACTTTTCCGAAAGGTCATATGCCAATCTTGTGTATTCCTTACATTCTTGTGAATCTGCCGGCTCCAGCATAGCGATTTTGGATGCTGCTGCATAGTGACGAGAGTCCTGCTCATTTTGTGATGAATGCATTCCCGGATCGTCCGCTACACAAAATACCAAACCGCCGTTTACACCGGTGTAGCTTACTGTAAACACAGGGTCCGCCATAACGTTAAGTCCCACATGCTTCATACATGACATACTTCTTGCTCCGCCTATGGATGCTCCTATTGCAACTTCTGCCGCAACCTTTTCATTTGGAGCCCATTCGGCGTATATTTCCTCGTATTTTACAATGTTTTCGGTAATTTCGGTACTTGGGGTACCAGGATATGAAGCTACAACTCTGACACCGGCTTCATATGCACCTTGTGCAACTGCTGCGTTGCCCAATAATAGTTTTTTCATAATTGCATTTCCCTTTCTATGGAATTGGTAATTTATTATCAAGTATTATCCGTTTTACAGTTTCTTCCGAATAGGAATTCACCGCAATCGGCAAGTGTACTCATTTAGTAAATTGTTCACACTTGTGCTGTGACAGCTTCTTTTTCTATAAGTTTAAAGTAAAAATTGTTCACTGCGGATTTTCCCTGCAAATGGTACTGAACATCGGTACTACACTGAGGCAGAAAATATGCTGCGGGCAAATTTCTCATTCTAGAGGTTTGTAGAAAAATTGTTCAGAATCCGCAAAACTAACCGTAAGGGACACCCGATGGCGTACATTGGTACGTCAAGGGTTAGTTTTGTGCGATTATGGGCAATTTTAATCAAACCTCAATTTCGTTTTCGTGAGCTACTACCGACTTCTTTCCATACATTTCGCGTAGTTTTGGTTTTTCTATCTTTCCGGTTGGATTTCTT
>SVKH01000123.1 GCA_015068545.1 Oscillospiraceae bacterium | reverse complement strand
ATCCGGTGAATTTGTAAAGTGGGTACAAAATTCACCAAGCAGATTAGCTATTAGAACCTTTTTACCTAAACCAACACAGAATTTGATAATTCCATCTGTTACGCCGGACAGGGTAGATTCCCTATCTGCTAGCTCTCTTTCCACATCGGTATAGCGGACGATAGGTCCGGCAATAAGCTGGGGAAACAGACACACATAAGTTGCAAAGGTAGCAAAATTTCTTTGCAGTTTTGCTCTGCCTCTATACACATCGATAGTGTAACTCATTGTCTGGAAAGTAAAGAAGCTGATACCAATAGGCAACGGTATTCCCAAAGTAGGAATCTGGATTCCCAGACATACGTTGACAGTCTCTATAATAAAATCTGCATACTTGAAGAATCCAAGCATCAATAGATTTACTATTATAGATGATACAAGAGCAACTTTAGCTGACCTTTCGCCACGGTGCGCATCTATATAAAGACTGTGCAACCAGTCGGATACCGATGACAGTAGCAATAAAAGCACATACACCGGTTCTCCGAAAAAGTAGAAAAATAAGCTGGTTATCAGTAAAAACGCATTTTTAAATTTCTTTGGCAATAAATAATATATCGCCATAAACGGCAGGAAAAAATATATAAATGTAATGCTAGAAAACAGCATATATAATCTCCTATAATATTACAGACTCTTGAAATTAGCTATAATTTTGTCTGTTGTATCTGATGCAGACATTACCAAAATTGCAAGGTTGCCCTTAGATGCAACACTTACTTTTTCAGCTTCAACGCATAGCCACTTTCTTGGATCAGCATTTTGCTTCATCTTATTTGCAAAAGCCTGGGCATCCTGTCCTTGAGGTAATCTCACAAGTACAACTGAGTGTGCAATTGATGACATCATCGGCTCACAAACAACACCCTCTGCACCTTCCACATATCCTGCAAATGTGAAAAATTCAAAATTCTCACTATCAAGAGGCATATTTGCTGTCATTGGCATTTCACCAAGGTTAGATGTTATCTTTGTCATAAGATCATCAAGGTTTCTCTTATCCTCTACCGGCGCCGGAGTTGGTGTCGGAGTTGGAACCGGTGTTGGAACCGGAGTTGGAACCGGTGTTGGAACCGGTGTTGGTGCCTTAGTCGGTGCCTTAGTTGGCGCCGGTGTCTTTATCGGGCTCTTTGTAGGAGCATTGTTTGGTGATTGAGTTGGTGCCTTAGTAGGCTCCTTTGTCGGATTCTTCGCAGGCGCTTTGGTAGGTGCCTTGGTCGGGGATTTAGTTGGCTTGTTAGTTGGTGTAGCAGTAGTTGTTGGGTCCTTAGTTGCTTCTGCTTCAGGATCCTCGGTTGGCTGGGTAGTAGCTTCCGGAGTTTCGGTAGGCTGGGCAGTAGCTGCTATGTCATCTCCTCCTACAGTAACCTCTTCCTTATCCTTGCCACAGCCAGTAGCTGTCACGATTAGCGCAAGCGCCATAATTAAAGATAATTTTTTCATATTTTTCTCCTTTTGTTTTTGTTTTCGTTTATAATACAAATAAATATATTTAAATGTTGCAAATTATACATAGAAAATTTTGCTAACAATTTAAATCTGATTAGTATATCGCCTTTTGTAATACTATTCTGTTTTTAAAAATTCTGTGAGCGCAGAATAAATATCGCTGTAAGTTTTGGCAAAATCTCCCGAATACCACGGATCTGCTACATCGCGGTCACTTCCAAGGTATGAAAGCAGCTTTTTTACCTTTCCATGACTGTCTCCGCCAAATATGCGAAGAGCATTTCTTACATTATTATTGTCCATGCACAGGAAAAGGTCGTAGTTTTCGTAGTCGCTCTTATTAAGACGAACTGCTCTTTTTCCTTCACAGCTAATGCCATGTTTTTCAAGCTCTGCTTTAGCAGGAGGGTACACTAAATTCCCTATACCGCCTATAATCTCTTCTGTACTTGTTGCGGAAGATGAAATAAAAAATTCCTCACATCTTCCCTCTTTTTTAACCATGTCACGAAGCATAAATTCCGCCATTGGGCTTCTGCATATATTACCGTGACACACAAACATAATCCTTTTCATATTTCTCACCGAGTATATAATATAGATAAACTCCCCTTATGTCAAGTTAATTTTGTTTTTTTAACATATTTGACATATTTCAATATTACTTCAACAATGCCTTGCTGTGAGATACACAAAAAAAAGGAACTATAGCAGAATAATTCTTTCTACAGTTCCTTTGAGGGTGGAAGAAAAATAGTGCAGAATAGACAAAACGAGCAAAAGAAAGGCTATACCTTGCTTTTGGTTACCCGAAGGCGCACAAGTGTACGCCAAGAGGTGAGTTTTGTTCCTTTATAGGAAACAACTTTCCCATAAAGCAATAAATAATTATACTGCCGTACATTTCGCTACATCCTCTTATGTGAAATTTTGATTATATATCTAGTCTACGAAGAATAAATTAAGTTACTTTACCTGTCCTGCATTATTTCTTTATGCTAAGGATTATGCCTAATGCAATGGAAAGTGATGCTGCTACAATAACCTGATATTCTGCCGGCAACAAGAAAGTCACTGTATGTGCCGGAATCCAGAAAAGCGGAATTGTTTTAAACAATGTAAAGCTCACAAATCCGTACCAATCCACACCGCCTACCACATCGGACAATCTTCGCGATTTTTTTTCTGCTCCCAGCTCCAACCACTTATCTGTACATTTATGAAATGCCATAAAGGTAGGACCAAAAGATAGATTCATTATTGCACTTGTGTACAATGCCTTTAAAAAGGCAGAATCCTTACCATAAATCAGTCCACTTTCCGTAATGGATGAAACAGCTCCCTTATACGCGCTCATCATAAAGGTGATGGCAATACCAATAACACCCCAAATAAGAGCTTTTTGCCAAACGCAAACAGGCAAATCCCAACATTTTCCCTTGATTCGAAGAGCTAGTATCTCTCCAACAGTTGCCAAAAGTCCGAATTTTATAAATCCCATTATAAACGGATGTTCTGAGGAAAGATTTTTAAAAACCTCTCTGCTCTGAGGGACAGCCAAAACAGCAATAAACACTGCCAGAACAAGTGTGCTGAATAACACAGCTATAACATTTTTCTTTATCATTTCGCCTCCAAAATCTTAAATACTATAATCTATAAATATCCTTTGCATCCGCATGAGGAATGCCTGCATCGTCCAATGCTCTTTCCGCCAAATCAGCATCTGAAACCTTAACTACCATAAGCGCTTTGCCGGAAGCTGCTCCAACGAAAGCATACATATAATCTACGTCAATACCGCCTTTAGAGAATACGGAGAGTATCTTGGAAAGACCTCCCGGAGTATCGTCCATAGGCACAGCAACAACATCTGCAAGCTTTACAATTACGCCTATTTCACGAAGGAGTGCCTTTGCTTCATCCGGCTTATTTACAATCAATCTCAATATGCCGTACTCGGATGTATCTGCCAGAGAAAGTGCGCTGATATCAATACCGTTTTTTCCAAGCTCTTCAATTACTGCACCCAGTCTGCCCGGTTTGTTTTCTACGAAAACTGATAACTGTTTTACTAACATAAATATACACTCCTTACTTTAATTTTCTGTTGTCAATGACACGTTTTGCCTTACCTTCACTTCTTTGGATAGATTTTGGGTTAACAAGATGTACCTTTGCACCAATTCCCAAAACATCACGAAGCTTTGCGGTAATTTTCTTTTCCAGTTTCTCGATAGACTTAATGTCATCGCCAAACAATTCTTCGCTCATTTCCACATTAACATCAAATGTATCTGTGTTATTTACACGATCAACTACAATCTGATAGTTAGGTGTGATGTCACTGCCTATACTCATCAGCACTTCCTCTATTTGTGAAGGGAATACGTTTACGCCACGGATAATAAGCATATCATC
>SVKH01000122.1 GCA_015068545.1 Oscillospiraceae bacterium | reverse complement strand
GCTGAAGGTGCTAAAGCCATCTCTAAAAGAAGATGCAGAGGTTATCAAGAGATTCAATACAGAATCAAGAGCAGCGGCAAGACTTTCTCACCCTAACATTGTTCAGGTTTTTGACGTAGGTGACAGTCACGGCCTTGATTACATAGTAATGGAGCTTGTAGATGGTGTTCCCTTAAGTGAATGTATCCAAAATAACGGACCTTTTTCATGGGAAAAAGCTTGCGAATATGCTTTGCAAATTGCGTCTGCTCTTTCGTGTGCCCATGCAAACCATGTTATTCACCGCGATATAAAGCCTCACAATATACTAGTGGGAAAAGACGGTATAGTAAAGGTTGCAGACTTTGGAATAGCACAAGCAACTACAAATGAAACTATGGTAGCCGGTAAAGGCAATATGGGTGGTATGGGTTCCATTCGATATTCTTCTCCGGAGCAGGTTAGAGGTGGCTTTACAGATGAGCAAAGTGACCTGTATTCTTTAGGCGTTGTGCTTTACGAAATGCTTACGGGCAAGGTGCCATTTGACGGTGATAATCCTGTTTCGATAGCCCTTATGAAGCTTGAAAAAGAACCAACAGACTGTAAAACATACAATCGTTATATTCCGGATAATATAGCGAGATTCACCATGAAGGCAATAGCAAAGGACCGTCATAACAGATTCCAGACAGCAGAGGAAATGATAACTTCTCTGGAAAGATTTACAGGCAGTATCGCCAGAAGAGAGGATGGCAGTTCTGGAATTGGCAAAAAAAATGGTAAAAAGATGGATAAATCAACTAAGTACATTTTATGGGCCATTGCCGGTGTTATAGCGTTGTTTGTGGGAACTTATGCTTTTATGAGCAGCGGAACTCAGGAATATGAAGTGCCGGATTTATCCAATATGACCATAGAGGAAGCAGAAGATGCTTTACGAAGAACAAATCTGCGTCTTGACGGCAATATAAAATACGAGGAAAGTGAAGATGTAGAAAAGGGTTTGGTTATTTCCCAAAATCCCGGCATTAACCAATATGTTAAAAAAGGCAGAAAAATAAAAATAACGGTAAGTTCAGGAACCACTGCGGATGTTATAGAAACCGTAAAGGTTATGGATGTAGAAAATCTAATCAAGGAAGAGGCAATATCCAGATTAGAAGACTCCGGACTAAAATGCGATGTTGTAGAAGAATTTAGCGAAAAAATTCAGTATGGTTATGTAATCAGACAGTCACCTTCTCCAAGTACTATTTTGGAAAAGGGCAGCAAAGTTACCATATATGTAAGTGCTGATGTAGCGCCTCCGGTAGAAACTCACACTAAGGTGCCAAAGCTGGTAGGATACACATCCAGTCAGGCAACAGCACTTTTGGAGCAGGCAGGACTATCTCTTGGAACTGTATTGAGCGAGGAAAGCGCTGAGGAAGTCGGAAAGATTATTACTCAGCTTCCGGCGGCAGGAACTGAAACAGAAAAAGGAACAGCAGTTAGTGTTGTTGTAAGTGCCGGCATGAAAACACCAGAACCTACCCTCACTCCTGATCCGTCTACCTATCCGGGTCAGGTAAATACTCCTACACCTACTGTTCCACCGGTACAGACACAGGCTCCATCTCATACACAGCCACATCAACCTGTAACTCCTGCTGATCCGAATGGTGGTGCTATCAATCCAAACACACCTGCGGAAAAGGAAAGGGTACTGACAATTAATATTCCGGATACTGCAAATGAGGTTGTTAATGTAGAAGTGTTGGTAGATGGTAAAAAGACTTATAGCCGCAAACACAACAAATCGGAAGTGTCTATTGATGTGCCGGTACGATCAACACATGATGCCACAGTTCAGGTGTATATTGACGAAAAACTAGTAGTAAATAGGGTGATCGATTTTTAATGAACGGTAAAATTGTTAAAGGAATAGGCGGTTTTTACTATGTAAAGACAGCCAAAGAAGAGATATATGAGTGTAGGGCAAGAGGTGTTTTTCGCAAGGAAAATGTAAAGCCATACATCGGCGATATAGTGGAAATATCTGTGGAAAACGGAAAGGGTTCGGTAGAAAAAATTCTTCCCAGAAAAAACTGCCTAATAAGACCGCCTGTTGCAAACATAGATTTACTGGTGATAGTCGCAGCGGTGGCCTCGCCGGAGCCTAACATGATGCTCATAGATAAGCTTTTAATAAATAGTGAGATAAATGGAATAAAACCTATAATCTGTATAAATAAAACTGACGTTAAGTCTGACGAAGCTATCCGCAAAGTATACCAAAATTCCGGATATCCAATTCTTTCGGTATGTGCATCAGAGGAAAAAGGTCTTGACGAACTTATCCCATATATTCAAGGGAAAACTTCTGCTTTGGCGGGTTTGTCAGGAGTAGGTAAGTCCACAATTTTGAATTTACTTACAGATACTATTCAGGAAACCGGTTCAGTTTCAGATAAGATTCAAAGAGGTCGTCACACAACAAGACACGTTGAGCTATTGGATTTAAAATGCGGTGGATATGTCTTGGACACACCGGGATTTAGCTCATTTGAGGTGTGCGACATTAAGGCATCTGACCTATACAGGTACTTTCCGGAAATGGCGGAAGTGGGCGATAACTGCAGGTTTAAGGGATGCTCACATATAAATGAGCCTGACTGTGCAGTTAAGGAGCTTGTTACAAAAGGCTTATTGCATCAGTCACGCTATAATAGTTATATCGAAATATATAATCAACTAAAACTTATAAAGGAATGGGAAAAGTAATGATTTTATCACCATCAATGTTGTCTGCAGATTTTTCTGTTTTAGGACAACAAATAGCAGAAATAGAAAAAGCAGGAGCAACATGGCTGCACATAGATGTTATGGACGGGATATTTGTACCTAACATCAGCTTTGGTGCTTGCGTGTATAAGAGCATAAGAGCAAAGTCAAATCTGTTTTTTGACGTGCATCTGATGATAACAGATCCGGAGCGTTACATAGAGGATTTTGTATCAGCAGGAGCAGATATGATTACCTTCCATGTAGAAGCTACTAAGAATCCTGAGCTATGTATAGAAAAGATTCATCAACTTGGTAAAAAGGCAGGCATTTCTCTAAATCCGGGGACTAGTGTGGATGCTGTTATACCATACCTTGATAAGGTAGATATGGTTCTTGTTATGAGTGTAAATCCGGGATATGGCGGACAAAAATACATAGAGGATGTAAATCCAAAGATTTCTAAATTGAGAGAACTTTGTGGAGAAGACTTCCTTATAGAGGTAGATGGAGGTATCAATAAATCAAACATCAAGTCTGTCGTGGATTTGGGCGCAAATGTTATTGTAGCGGGTTCTGCTGTGTTTAATGACAACATAACAGCATCTGTGCATGGACTTTTGGAAGAAGTATGAGGGCAGTAGTTATCTGTGGCGGAACGGTAGGCGAATACATCCTTGACTATGTAAATGACACAGACTATGTTATCTGTGCTGATTCCGGCTACGACAGAGCGGCAAAGTATGGCATTGAGCCGAACATAGTCATAGGAGATATGGATTCGATAAAAAGCTCCTATGTTGGTGAAAACGTCTTGGTTTTTCCGTCTAAAAAGGATTTTACCGATAGTGACCTTGCTTTGAAATACGCGATTGATGCAGGATTTTGTGATATTCTCATGTTCGGAATGATTGGTACAAGATTTGATCATAGCTTTGCGAATGTATCACTTTTGTTAAATTGTAAGGGAAAAAATGTGCGTATTATCGACAGTAATAATATAATCAGTATGGTGTGGGACGAAATTGTTATAAAAGGTGCTGTGGGTGATACTGTTTCTATTTTGCCGTTTTCCGGCGACTTGGAAGGAGTTAGCACAGAAGGTCTTGAATACAGTCTGTCAGATTCTGAAGTAAAGCTGGGAACAAGTCTTGGAGTCAGCAATAAAATGACAGAAG
>SVKH01000121.1 GCA_015068545.1 Oscillospiraceae bacterium | reverse complement strand
GGTTAATGCGCTCTGATGTGATAAGCTTAAATTTACCTAGTTTATGCAGAGGCATGATGTACTTTGCCATATCAGGCAGCATACAGAAAACCACGTCAGGATTTTCCTTTATAACAGAATGATTGACTTTTACCAATCTTTTTGCTGCAAGAAAAATTTTGGAAATTGGATTTGAAGGTTGCGCATTTATATGTAATTTTTCTATTTTAACTTTCGGATTTATTTCATAGAAAATGTTATCCGTAAGCGTTATGATCTTAACATCAGCACCTTGTTCTGCCATAAAGGATGACAGATATGCCACAGTTCTTTCGGCACCACCGCTTTGAAGGTGAGCCGCTAAAAATACTATTTTCATTGTATCCTCACAAAGTTTTAAATAGGCAAAATAATCAAGATTATCTGCCAATAATATAATAAGTGGGTAGTTTGTATGGGAAGGATTGCAACTGGGCTACTTGGTCAATTCAATCATATAATCTTCCCAATTCTTGCATATCACGTCTGCCTTAAAACTCTCGGCAGACTTTCTTGCGTTTGTACCGATAAGGTCTCTCTCTTCAGCGGAAAGAGAAAGAACATAGGACAGCTTTTCTGCCATTGCATCGACATCCTTGACCGGTACGATAAATCCGTTTTTACCGTCGTCTATTACCATGCGTGCACCTCCGCCTAAGCAGTCGGTAGAAATGCAGGGAAGACCTATTGCCATTGCTTCCATCAAAGCATTAGGAAGTCCTTCTAGGTTAGATGACAGTACAAATATCTTGGCAGATTTTATATCATCATGCAAAGTAGAGGAGTTTCCCATAAGGAAAACACGGTCTTTCATATTAAGTTCTTCTATTCTGTTTTGGAGCATATCTCTAAGATCGCCTTCTCCATAGATAAGAAGGTTATCATCTGTTGCGTTAGCAATCTTGGAAAACGCATCTATCAGTAAAAGTTGATTTTTTATAGAAGATAATCTGCCGGCAGTTACAATGTTTTTTCTCTCGCCGGAGAAAGAAATGTCGTAAATACCGTTTTTGACAGGATTTAGAATGATTCTTGAATGATTTTTTATAGAATCGTCAAAATAGTCTCTTGCATGGTCTGTTTGAAAAACTATTCCATCAGCTTTTTTTAACGGATAGCGCAAAATAAATGATTTAGGAAATCTGCCGTCCTCATGCTCAGGTGTGACACGCTGTGATACAAGTTTTTTTACTTTCAGTCCAAATGTTGATAGAATCAGTCGCCAATTTGGTTCGCGCATAAATGATACGGCCACATCAGGATTTTTTGCTTTGATAATCCTTCGCAGTTTTTTTATGAGGTTTATGTTACGAATAAGTCGTGATTCGGTGGACTTTTCATTCTCCAAATACAGGTGGTCTACTCCGGAGATAAGTGGGTATTCTTTATCTGTGGGGAATGTGTTTACAACGGTAACGCTGTGACCATGATCATTCATATAGTTTGCAAGGTTGGCAATAACTCTTTCAGCTCCACCGCCGGACATTATGTTTATGTAAAACAGTATCTTCATACTTTCCTCCAAATTTTACTTAGGAAGAACAATCATATCTCCCAGTTTGTGGTCCCATTCATCGGGATTAAAAGGAATCATACCACTCCAATGTGAAAAGGTAAGTTCTCCAAAGTAAACTTTGCCGTTAACCTCGTAGAAGTCTACTCTCAAAAGAGGGATGCCCTTAGAAACCTTTTCTGCCAGTGTCTTCATTTCTTCAAATTTTTCAGGTTTTAGCGGAGGAACATCAGCATTGGGATGCCCATTGGTAAATGGAAGATGATTAAATTCCGCATCGTAAAAATCAAATTTCGTTTCAGTGTTTTGTCTGCTTCGTTCTGTGGCGATAAAAAGTACATTTGCCTTTCCGTCAAAGCAGAAAAATTTATAGTCCGGTAGTTCACCGGTTCTTGAATCTTCCAGATACTTTTCTGCAATTATTCTGGGTTTTACGTTTTTATAAGGCCACTCTCTGCCTTCCCAGAAATAGTTGCGTTTTAGAGAAGTGTTTATTTTCTTTCGTGCGGCTTCTATGTCAAGCTTGGACTTATCCTTTACAATAACCAATCCACCGCAGTCATGGGTGCACTTAAGAACAAACTGGTCGGGAAGAGAGTCAAAGTCTATGTCCTCAAACTTGTCCCATACACCAAGGTTCGGGACAACATATTCTTCTCCTACTCTTTCTGCCAAGTACTTTTTAACCTCATATTTATCAACCATTTTGGTGTATTCAGGGTTTCTTTCATGAAGCTTTAACCATTGAAGTTTTTCGTTAAAGGTTTTTGGATTTTTAAGGTTTGGAAACTTTTTAAAGTGATAAAAGTATTTCAAGCTTATATATGCACTATCCGGCAATAATCTCATTATTTTTTTAACAGTAGTGTTCATAATAAACTCCTTTAATCAATAATGCTGTGCCATACTTTTAGTATGTTTTCAGAGGAAAAGTTTTGAGATGATTTCTTCGCCTCATTTCCCATCATAACCCGATTTTGCGGGTTTTCTATCATATACAAAAGGGCTTTTTCCATTGCGACGGTATCACCTACCGGCACTAAAAGTCCGTTTTTTTCATTTTCAATATACTCATCTGCACCTGCGCAGTTTGTGGATACACAGGGTAGTCCCATTGTCATAGCTTCCAGCAGAGCATTTGAAAGTCCTTCATAGTCGGAAGAAAGAGCAAATACCTGTGCATCGGCTATTTTTTCATGTAGATTCAGTATGTTTCCGGGTAAAAATACCTTATGTGAAAGACCTAGTTCTTCTATTCTTTCTGTTAGTTTTTGACGGAGATTGCCTTCGCCATAAATGTATAATGTATAGTCAGGATACTTTTTTAAAACATTGTAAAAGGCATCTATCAGCATCATCTGATTTTTCTGACTTGCCAAACGTCCTACCGATACTATCTTTTTTTCTGTGTTATCTGAAGCTTTTGCTGTAACTTCAATAGGATTTGGGATAATTCTGCTTTTTTTCTGTATTTTATCGCTAAAGTACACCTTTGCCCTGTTTGTCTGGAAAACTATTCCATCAGCCAAAGGGTACAGTATTTTTGTTAAGAGATTTGTTATAAAACCTCTGCCATCGTGTCTAGGATCGTTGCGTTCCGAAATAACTATTTTGGTTTTTAAACCAAGGCAAGCAAGAAGTGTCATTACATTTATTCTGGCGGTAAAAGCCACAATTACGTCAGGCTTTTCCCTTTTTACGTATGATCGAATACTGTTTATCCACATTGGAGCTCGCAAGATTCTGCTTGTTGTGCTACCGGAAAAATCAAGGATACGTGTGGTATCATCTAGGATATAGTCAACGGTATTGGATAGAAGCAAGGCAATATCTGTGTCCCAACCGTTGGCAGCATATTCTTTTGAAAGAATGCTGATGACTCTTTCAGCACCGCCTCTACCCATGCTTCCAAGTAGAAAGGCTACTCTCTTTTTACTCATAAAAATCCTTCCTATATAAATTGCTCAGAATAAATTTCCGTCATTTTTTTTGCTACAAGCTCAACATCATAGTCTTTGATGTCTTCAAGATTTTGTGTGCTGATTTTTTTTCTAAGGGAAGCATCACTTGCAAGGGTGTTAATAGCTTCGCTGAATGCATCTATATCGCTTGCATTGCAAAGATATCCGTTTATGCCAGTCTTTATAAGATCTGAATTTCCCCGGATGTCAGAAACGATGCAGGGAAGACCAGATGCCATAGCTTCCATCAAGGAACGTGAAAGTCCTTCTCGAAATGAAGGTAACACAAATATGTCTGAAGATTTAAGTAGTTCCTTTATGTCCTTGCGATATCCCAGAAAATGCACATTGTCAGAAATTCCATAGTTTTTTGCTAGCTCTCTTAGTTCATTTTCCAGTTCTCCTTTTCCGCAAAGGAAATAGTGAACTTTAGGATTGTTCGCCTTTGCCATAGCTTTTATAATTGCGGAATTATTCTTGTTTTGATTCAGCTCTCCTGCAGAAATCATCATGACATTGCTATCT
>SVKH01000120.1 GCA_015068545.1 Oscillospiraceae bacterium | reverse complement strand
ACCCTTTTTATTTGCAAGCTCTACCAATTTTTCCACACCTTTTTGCAGGTCTTCGTTTTCATTGATAATATTCTTAATCTGCTCATCACTTACCATATTTGTAAGTCCGTCGGAACACACGCACACGGTCCCCCCGTTATAATCTTCTATGATTACGTCTACCTTTATGGCAGGTTCAGCGCCGATTGCTCTTGTAATAATGTTTTTATTAGGGTAATTTTCTGCATCGTCTTTGGATATTTTTCCTCTTGACAAAAGCTCTTGCAGAAGGGAATGGTCTGTGGTTATCTGCCTTATTTTCTCGCCCTCTATAAGGTAAACTCGACTATCCCCCACATGAATCGAAATCAACTTCCCCTTGTATATAAATGCCATAGAAGCCGTCGTTCCCATACCTTGGCTTTCGGGATGATGCTTTGCATATTCGTACACTTCTGCGTTTGAATCAATAAAGGCTCGCCTTATCATCTCTCCCACTTCCGCATATGCCATATCTGGGTTGAATTTTGAAATAATATGATCCTTGACTATCATTGTTGTCATTCTGCTGGCTATTTCACCTGAGCTATGTCCTCCCATACCGTCAGCAACCATTCCACCTATTAGGTTTTCATTCCTATAAGTGAAAAAACTGTCCTCGTTGTTTTTTCTAACTCTGCCACGATCAGTAATTTTTCCCATTCTCACATCATCACCCCCTATTTCACAGCAGTTTCTTTCGTAATTGTCCGCAGGAAGCCTGAATGTCACTTCCCAACTCTCTCCTTACCGTAGCGTTTATTCCCAGCTCGTTAAGTCTGTTGCAAAATCGTCTTATTTGCTCTTTATTTCCCTTTTTATATTCTCTTTCCTCTATTTTATTAACCGGAATCAGATTTACATGGGCAAGCATTCCCTTTAGCAGTCTTGCAAGCTCTTCTGCTTCCTTTTCCGAATCGTTTACACCACTTATCAAAGAATACTCAAAGCTTATTCTTCTGGTTGTTGTCTTGATATAATCCTTACACGCTTTTATAAGCTCTTCCACAGGATATTTTTTATTGACAGGCATTATAGAATTTCTGATTTCATTATTCGGCGCGTGAAGTGATACCGACAAGGTAATCTGCATATTCTCCTTGGCAAGCTCATATATTTTTGGCACTATTCCGCAAGTTGATAAGGAAATATGCCTATACCCGATATTTAGCCCGTTAGGATCATTTACGTTGCGCAAGAACTTGATTACGTTATCGTAGTTATCAAGCGGTTCTCCTATTCCCATCATAACAATGTTGCTTATTCGCTCCCCTATATCCTTTTGGGCGAAAATAATCTGGTTTAGTATCTCACCAGGTGTAAGGTTCCGGTACAGTCCACCTATTGTAGATGCGCAGAAATTACAGCCCATTCTACATCCTATTTGAGATGAAATACATATGGTTACACCGTGTTTATAATACATAACCACACTTTCTATACAATTACCGTCAGGTAATTCAAACAGATACTTCGTGGTTTTATCAAGCTTTGATACATATTTTTCCCGTATCTTTAATGTAGATACAAAACATTCTTCCGCAAGCTTTTTTCTGGTTTCCTTGGAAAGATTGGTCATCTCATCAAAGGACTCACACCCTCGATGCAACCATGTAAAAATCTGCTTTGCTCGAAATTTCGGCTCACCGATTTTTACAAGATATTCAGTTAGCTCCTGATAGGATAAATCCTTTAAATCAATCATCATTTACACCTTTTTATCTTGGATATAAAAAATCCGTCTGTGTTATCTATGTTTGGATATAGCGTTATATAGCCGTTGTTCTCACGGTTTAATGGAGATGGCAAGACAATCTTTTCAAATTCAAATTCGGGATTATTTTCCACAAACTTTGTAATGACATCTTCATTCTCCCGTTTATTTACAGTACAAGTGCTATACACAAGATATCCTCCGACTTTAAGGTACTTTGCCGAAGACTCCAATATTTTATACTGTATATCCGGTAAAGCAGAAATATCATCCTTGCTCCACTTTATATCCGGTTTTCTGCGTATTATCCCCAATCCTGAGCAAGGCACATCCGCTAAAACTCTGTCTGCAGTATTTATAAGATCTTCCTTTACCGTAGTAGAATCCCATATCATAGCCTTTATTATTTCTATGCCCATTCTTTCGGCATTTTTTTCTATAATCTCTATCTTATGTTCGTGCTTATCGAATGCGTAGATACAACCTTTATTCTTCATAAGCTCGGCAAGATGAGTTGTCTTTCCCCCCGGAGCAGCACAAACATCCACACATACGTTATTTTCACAAGGAGCAAGGGCAAGTCCTGCCATCATAGCCGCAACATCCTGAACTGTAAAAAGTCCACTGTTGTATTCTTCAGATGCCCCTATACTGATGCCGGTTATATTTTTTGCATATTCGTAACATGGGTTATCTTTGATACCCTCTATCTGTAACTCACTGCACTTTAGAGTGTTAACCCTGATTGTGGTTTCCGGCTGGGTATTCAGTGCTGAAAGAAGATCTTCTCCAAAACCTGTTTCTTCAAATACTTCAATCAAGTTCTCAGGAAAAGAATATTTTACCGACAGATTCTTAATTCTATCCTCAGGATACTTTATTGTATCTGCATTTTTAATATAATTATGAAGGATTGCATTCACAAATCCTGATGATTTCGGACAGTATCGTTTTGCTAGCTTTACCGATTCGTTTACAGCAGCAGACTCCGGTACTTTGTCCATATACTTTAGCTGGTAAATTCCCATTCTAAGAATAAGAAGTACGTATTTTGACAGCTTTTTCAGCTTTACTGAGGAAAATTGTGATATTATGTAATCAAGAGAAAGTTTATACCTTACCACTCCATAGACAAGCTGAGTGATGAAAGCCTTATCCTGCTTGGATATATCACCCATAAGAGCAGACTTTACCACCATATTTGAATATGCTCCGTTAAATTCTATTTCATATAAGGCTTTTAGTGCTGTTTCTCTTGAATTCATTTTTAGTCCTCACGTCTTGAATTACTCAGTATTACCAATCTCAAAAGCTGTAACAATGTTGAAAGGACAGCTGCAACATATGTCATAGCAGCGGCTCTTAGTACTTTTTTAGCTCCCCTTAGCTCATCTTCCTCAAGCATCGAAGATGTGGATAATATCCTGATAGCTCTGGTACTTGCATTAAACTCTACCGGCAGTGTAACAACCTGAAACAGTAGCGCACCGGAGAAAAGAATTATTCCCAGATTTGCAAGTCCTGTCATACCTAAAATCAATCCTAAAATAAAAAGCGGCATAGATATGGTAGAGCAAATATTTACTACCGGAACCATTGAGTTTCTGATTTTGATAGGCGCGTATCCCTCTGCGTGCTGAACTGCGTGCCCTGCTTCATGCGCCGCAACACCTATGGCTGCAACGGAATTTGAGCTGTAAGTAGCATCTGATAGTCTTATTACATTCGCAGAAGGATCAAAGTGATCACTTAAATTTCCACTAACGTGCTCCACTTTTATATTATATAGTCCGTTATCATCAAGAATCTTTCTTGCCGCATCGTATCCCGTATATCCTCGAAGACACTTTACCTTTGAGTACTTTTTAAATGCTCTTTGAACACCACTTGACGCGAAAAGAGCAAGCACAAATCCTATAATAACAAGTATATATGTTGGGTCATAATAATAAAACATAATTTTTCTCCTTAACTTAAAACTGTACCAAATTCGATTGTATGTCCCCTTAAATACTCATCCACAGTCATCCTGCGACTGCCTGCAAACTGCGCAACCGTAACATATAAAGAGCCGTCGGAAGTTTTTATTTGCAAGCCTTTGTCCTTTTTAAAGCAGATAATTTCACCATTTTCGCCTGAAACTTCCTCTCCTTTTACAGCAGAGATTATTTTTACCGGCTCTTGGTTATAGTATGCAAAAGCCATAGGCCAACTATTCATTCCGCATATAAGCTTTGAAATTTCGGCTGTACTTTTAGACCAGTCAATATGCGCCATTTCCTTGGTAATCATA
>SVKH01000119.1 GCA_015068545.1 Oscillospiraceae bacterium | reverse complement strand
AAGACTCTTGCGGGTCAGGATGTAACACTTATGGTATCTAATAAGACAGATGCAGAAGATGTTGCTTACATCGATCAGTTTGATGTAAATGATGACGGTAGCTATGTATGCTGGTTCTCTATGAATGATGACATCGCTAACTATGATGTTAAGGTTAAGGTAGCTTCAGGCGACATTGAAACTGATGCTATTACAGAAGCATCTACTGTATATCAATGGCTTGACAGTGCAGTAACTGTTGAAATTGAGGAAGGCATTATAGAAACAGAAGTTGCTATCAATAACTATGCAGGTCTTACAGGACTTGAATATGATATGCTTGTTATGTTCTACGATGCTGACGGCAGACTTATGTCATGCGTAAAGGGTGACACAACAGCTATTGCTGATGGCATTAACTACGGATTCCACGATGTTGAAATCCTAGAAGGTGCCGCAAGTGCTAGATTCGCTGTTTGGTCAGGTAAGCTTGGGGGCTTCCCAATCACAACAGTAGAAAGCATTTCACTAAACTAATTCTTTATAAATTCCTTTCTGAAAGCCCGGTCTTTCCCTATGGGAGAGGCTGGGTTTTCTCTTTTTGTAAAAAACAACGACAGCAATAGTTATAATTTCAGAATGAATTTCACTTCGGCAGAAAATGCTGCTAGTACTGATTTTATATTAGCTTCTTGAATTTTTCTGGTTTTTGTGTTAGAATAAATGTGCTAAATTTGTTTTCAAATTATAATAGCTTACCTATGTGGATACACAAGAGATTGGGGGATTAAAATGAGAACTCAAAACAAAAAACTAATCAAATTACTAGGAATGTTAGAAATATTGGAGTCAGAAAAAATTACAGAAAATAAACCTAAAACAGACGATGACGTAACATTTACGGTAGAAAGCTTTGATAGTAAAGATGAATATAGAATTATTGTTGATAGTGTTGAAAATGATGAAATTGAATTATTGATGAAGGCAGAAGAGTTAAAAACTCTAAAAAGTATTCAGAATATGTTGAAATTCTTTACGATACTAACTATCATAGGACTGGTAGGCATCTTTTTGATGTTAATAATAAATTAAAACTGCTCACCGTTTAGATAAAAGTGAGGTTTATATAAAAAATACAACAAAAGTGAGGTTTTGTAATATGGATAATCTTTTGCATATATACTATGGTGACGGAAAGGGGAAAACCACCGCTGCCGTAGGTCTTGCTTACCGATGTGGAAGCAGAGGAAAAAGGGTGATATTTACATCCTTTTTGAAAAGCAGGGACAGCGGTGAATTTTTAAACGCAGGTCCTTTTGAATTGGATAGTTTTGATTTTTGCAACAAATTCTGGAATGACCTTACCACAGAGGAAAAAATACAGGCTGTTGCTGATTCTAAAAACAGGCTGTTATCCATTTTGGAGAATGCAGATGACTACGATATGATAGTCCTTGACGAATTTTTGGATGCAATAGTTTTAGGTTGTGTAGAACGTGAGTTTGCTATTGATGTGATAAGAAAAATGTACAAGAAGACGGAAATTGTGATTACCGGTCATAATGTGGTGGAAGAAATTTTCGAAATTGCGGATTATATAACCGAAATGAAAAAAGAAAAGCATCCCTTTGATAAAGGAATATCAGGAAGATGTGGGATAGAATTTTAAAGTATAGTTATAGAAAAGAGGACTGTATATGAGAACGGAAAAGAATATTTTAATTGCATTTATTTTAAATCTTGCTTTTTCTATATTTGAATTTGTAGGAGGATTATATACAGGGAGTGTAGCGATTATATCGGATGCTATTCATGATATTGGCGACGCACTCAGCATATGTATAGCATACTTTCTGGAAAAACTAAGTAAAAAGCAACCGGACGATAAGTATACCTATGGATATGCCAGATATTCTGTAATAGGTAGCATTATTACAACGGGAATATTAATATTTGGATCTGCTGCAGTTATATATAACGCGATAGGAAGGTTGGTTTCACCTACTGATATAAATTATGACGGAATGATTGTTTTTGCAGTTATCGGTACACTGGTAAATTTGTGTGCTGCATTTTTTACCCACAGCGGCGACTCTCTAAATCAAAAGGCAGTAAATCTCCACATGATAGAAGATGTTCTTGGATGGATTGTTGTTCTTGTAGGAGCTTTTGTAATGAAGCTTACCGATTTCGCGATAATTGATCCTATTATGTCTATTGGTGTGGCTGTTTTTATCTTTGTAAATGCTGTAAGAAACTTGAATGTTTGTGTGAGTTTATTCTTGGAAAAAACACCATGTGACATTGATATAAACCAGATAAAGAATCACATCAAGGAAATTGAGGGAGTTTTAGACGCTCACCATATTCACGTTTGGAGCATGGATGGACACAATAACTATGCTACTATGCATATAGTGACCGATGGGGATTACCATACGGTAAAGGAAATGGTGCGTGAGGAGCTGCGTGAACACGGAATAACACACGCAACATTGGAACTTGAGAGCTGTGATGAACATTGCCATAGTAAAGAGTGCGTTGTTGAAGCAAATTCTGCTTCCTGTCATCATCACCATCATCACCACCATCATCATTAAGACGGAATTAGAAAATATAAGATTTTATATGGAAAATTTATCAAAAAAAAGACTTGCCGATGGGCGAGTCTTTTTTGGTACCCGCAACAGGAATCGAACCTGTAACTACCCCTTAGGAGGGGGCTATTATATCCATTTAACTATGCAGGCATATGAAATTGTAAACTGTAAAGTAGCAACAAAATATGTATAGCCACCTCCTAAGAACAAAGGGGCTATTATTATGAGCGAAGCGAATAACAAGGTTCGCGCAGACGTCAAAATCTAAGATTTTGCGAACGTCAAGCGGTTCTTATATCCATTTAACTACAGGGGCATACTTCATATTATACAAACAATACTCTAATATTATAACATAACATAACAGTATATTCAAGGCTTTTTTGTAAAAGTTTTTATAGTATTTTCACACTTTTTTTTAGGCGGCATATTATACTGTATAAGATAATAGGAGGATTTATTATGAAAATTGTTGTATTCAAAATGCCAAAGGTTCTGTCGGGATTAGTGAGGACAATGCTTAAAATGAACTAAACAACATAAAAGGATGTTGCATAGTGTAATTCTCTTTGTTAATATGTACAAAATTCGTCAAAATAAGAGCAATTAACCTTGACAATATACTGTGATTATGATAAAATTTTAGCGATATATGTATGAAATAAGTCTGCTGTAACTGACGGAAATGCGGAGCACCGCAAGGGAGCAGCGGATGGTTAATTGCCGACCGTCTGGGCGTACCTTTCCTGATATTGGATAGGTGCGTCCTTTTGTTGTTTTATCGACTGTTTCTGCATTATAAATCATGTAAAAAGGAGAGTTGTAATGAAAAAAGTTGCAATTATAATGGGCTCTGACAGCGATCTACCTATTGTTGAAAAAGCTATTAACACACTAAAAGAATTTGAAGTTCCGTACGAGGTCCATGTTTTTTCAGCGCACAGAACTCCGGAAGAGTCCAGAGAGTTTTCCCAAAATGCGGCGAAAAACGGATTTGGTGCTATTATTGCGGCGGCAGGAATGGCTGCGCACTTAGCAGGAGCTATTGCGGCAAATACTGTTTTGCCTGTTATCGGCATACCTATAAAATCCACATTAGACGGCATTGATGCTCTTTTATCTACCGTACAAATGCCTTCGGGTATTCCTGTTGCAACGGTTGCTATTAACGGAGCTGTCAATGCTGCTTTGCTTTCTATACAAATTCTGGCCACAAGCGATGAATCACTTTACGAAAAGCTTTTGGCACACAGAAAACAAGGATATGAAAAAGTAATTGAAAAGAATCAAAATATAGAAAAGCAATTTAACAAATAAGATTTTTATCCGGGGGGACTACGATGAGAAAAATTAATGAAGAATGTGGCGTTTTTGGCATGATTTGTCCTGAGGTTTCGGATGTGGCATCAAGTGCATATTATGCTCTTTTCGCTCTGCAGCATAGAGGACAGGAAAGCTGCGGTATAGTAGTGAATGATGATGGGGTTTTCACT
>SVKH01000118.1 GCA_015068545.1 Oscillospiraceae bacterium | reverse complement strand
AAAACCGCAAGAGATTGTGCTACTTGTGGTGATGTTGTATTGTTATCGCCTGCGTCAACCAGTTTTGATATGTTTGCTAATTTTGAGGAACGTGGCAATCTTTTCAAAAAGCTCGTTAATGAATTATAGGAGGAAAGTACCTTGAAGGATTTACTGGAAAAGTTAAGCAATATGCGTGGTATCTCCGGATTTGAATATAGAATTAACGGAGAAATCGCTGAGCTTTTTAAACCTTATTGTGATGAGGTTTCTATAGACACTCTTGGTAATGTAATCGCTGTTAAAAGATGTGGAAAGGAAAACGCAAAGAAAGTACTGATAGAAGCGCATATCGATGAGATTGGCTTGCTAGTCAGCGGTATTGAAGAAAACGGATTTATCAGTTTTGTCAATGTAGGTGGCGTTGATCCAAGGACTTTGCCATCGGCAGAAGTTGTAATTCACGGGAAAAAAGACATAAAGGGAGTAATTGGTGCAAAACCCCCGCATCTTCAGTCAGCAGGCGAAGAAAGTAAGTCGGCGAAGCTTTGCGATATGGTGATAGATACAGGACTTTCAGCCAGAGAAGTAGAGGAAAATATATCTATTGGTGACAGCATCACACTCCCACAATCTTTTGGCGAACTTTTAGGAAGTAAATACAGCGGAAAGTCGATAGATGACAGAGCTGGTGTGGCAGTGCTGGCAGAAGTTTTAAAGAGTCTTAAAAAATTCAATATTGATGTTGATGTATACGCTGTTAGTGCTGTACGCGAAGAAGTAGGTGGATACGGCGCAATGACAGCATCCTACGCTATAAATCCTGACATTGCAGTAGCCATTGATGTATGTCATGGAGTAACTCCCGATAACTCATATTCAGCTTACGAGCTTGGGTGCGGCTGTGTTGTGACTTGCGGACCGAACATTCATCCTAAAATTTTTGAAAGGCTTATGGAAACGGCAAAGAAGTATAATATTAAGACAGAAATAGATGTTGATGGCGGAAATACTGGTACAGATGCGTGGGTTATGCAGGTTGTGAGGTCTGGTATACCAACGGGACTTTTATCTATTCCACTAAAGTATATGCATACCTCTGTGGAAACAGCTGATTTATCTGATATTAAAGCTACTGCTGATCTTTTAACATTTTTTATACAAGGTCTTGACGATGAAATGGAGGATTGGCTATGCTTATAGAAAAAACCAAGAAACTAACTGAAATAAACGGTGTCAGTGGCGATGAAGGTGCTGTAAGGGAGTATATTAAGTCTCAGATATCGGAATATGCAGATCAGGTTTTTACCGACACCATGGGGAATATAATAGCTTTAAAAAAGGGTAACAGCGAAAAAAAGGTTATGCTGTCTGCACATATGGATGAAGTAGGGTTTATAGTAAGTGGTATAACTGAAAAAGGCTATATCGAATTTAAAAGTGTAGGCGGAATAGATACTCGTGTGATAATTTCCAAAAAGGTGACTATCGGAAAAAAGAGAGTTAAGGGAATAATCGGTATGAAAGCGATTCACCTTCAAAAACGCGCAGAGAGAGAATCTGTTCCTCAACTAAAGGAACTGTATATTGATATTGGTGCAAGCTCGAAGGATGAGGCATTGAAACACGTTAGCTTAGGTGACTATATCGCTTTTGAAACGACTGCAGAGATTCTGGGTAGTGACACTCTAAAGGCAAAAGCTATTGATGACAGAGCCGGTTGTGCTATCTTGATGGAGCTAATGAAAAAGCCTGTTGTATATGACACATATTTCTGTTTTACTACTCAGGAAGAGGTTGGTCTTCGAGGTGCCAGAATTTGTGCACACAGAATAGAGCCAGACATTGCTCTTGTGGTAGAATCAACCACTTGCAGTGATGTTTACGGTTATGAAGAACATGAGTATGTAACTAATATGGGTGGTGGTGCTGTTGTGACCTTTATGGATAGAACCACCATAGTAGAGAACAGCTTTAGAAAATGGCTGTATGATTCGGCAAAGAATAATAGTATTCCGGTGCAGTACAAAAGGACAACTGCAGGAGGAAATGACTGTGGCAGAATCCACCTTGCAAAAGGCGGAGTCAGAGCAGCATCTGTTTCGGTACCGTGCCGATATCTTCATTCTCCTTGCGGCTTAGCATCTATTACTGATATAAATGCGGTGTATAAGCTAGCGGAGATGTTCTTGGATAAAATTTGCGAGGTGATATAAATGGAACTATTAAAGAATTTGACTCAATGTGACGCTCCTTCCGGTAATGAAACTACTGTTACTGAACTCATCAAAAACGTAGCTTGTGAATATGCAGATGAAATATATACTGATACTTTAGGAAATCTTATTGTGCATAAAAAGGGAAATGGTAAGAAAATAATGTATGCTGCCCATGCAGATGAGATTGGTATTGTTGTAACCTATATAGATAAGGATGGCTTTTTGCGGTTTTCTGATGTTGGAGGGTTGTACACCAAAAAACTTTTTAGCAGAAAGGTTAGATTCCTAAACGGAGTTATCGGCATAATTGGCTCGGAAAAGGAAAATGATAAAAATTCTATGGCAAAGATGTATATAGATATTGGAGCCACATCTGCAGAAGAAGCAGAAAAAATGGTATCTGTGGGAGATATGGCCGTTTTTGTGGGAGAGTATGATAAGCAGGGTGACAGAATAATATCAAAAGCCCTTGATAATAGATGCGGATGCTATGTACTTCTGGAAGCATTGAAAAGGGTAAAATCGGATAATGACCTGTATTTTTGTTTCACATCTCAAGAGGAAGTAGGGCTTCGCGGAGCAAGAACCTGCGCATACGAAATAGATGCAGATTATGCGATAGCTGTGGATGTTACAGATGTTGGCGACACTCCTAAGTGTGACAAAAATGCCTGCAAACTTGGTGAGGGTGCAGCGATTAAGGTTATGGACTACTCTGTAATATGTAGCAGAGAGGTAAGGGAAAAGCTGGTGTCTTTGGCAAAGGAAAATGATGTTAAGTACCAGATGGAAGTTATGACCGAAGGTGGTACAGATGCGGGCGTGATGCTTATTTCAAGAGATGGTGTATTAACCGGTGGAATATCAATACCAACAAGATATATCCATTCTCCGTGTGAGATGATTGATAAGAAAGACTTGGAAAACTGTATAACCCTTGCAGTGCTTTTTGCAGAAAACGCATAGAACACAGTAATTAAAGCAGGTTGATTGTATGAACTGCCCCAATTTGTACAGACATCATAAAAAGTCTATGGTAGTTAAATATTAGATTTTAAGCAACAAAACTGACTTCGTAATTCATACAGAGTCAGTTTTGTTTTAATTTAAGGCTATCGAGAGTGCGTATAACGATAGTGATAAACTAATATGTTATCAGGGTTTTACAACTGTTATTCCAAATAGAGCAGCATATGGATTTAAGGCTATGATGCATATTGAATCTGATGTTACATATGTGACAGGTTCAGTGACTAATACAATGGAAGTTGTGTTGATGTGCCAAAGCGAAACTATGTACGAGGCAAAATAGTAGAAGATTAATTCAAAAGGGGATTCCTGAGTGGACCTCTTTCTTCGTGCCGCTTTATTCTACCATACTATATATTTTCTTTTTCATGTAATATGTTTTCAAATTAATAGAATTCTCCGGATTTAGATTGATTTTTTTAATACAATATAAAAGTAACCACTCGCGCAATGATGCTGAGTGATTACTTTTGCATAGAGGTTATTTCTTCATACCCATAAAGAATTTGTTTTTTCTTTGAAGGTCATCTTGTAATTTATCAAGTGCTTCACCGAAATTAGTAATTTAAGGAAACTGCCGTAAGCCCAGCTACCATGCGGGTTTACGGTGTGTTGATTTTTTGTGATTTTTAGTTTTTTATCAAATATATCTCACTTATTTAAGGTAATATACGTTGGCAATAGAATTTTATTATATCTTTCCATAATATATGTTTTATAGAATTCCTTTTGCAATTCAGAAACATAGAGAATTTTGTCTATAAATGTATTTATGCTTTCAAGGTCAATGTTTGGCACAATTCTCAAAATTGCCTTATTACAATCTTCATTTTCCATTGAGAAAATAATACCATATAAGTTGTTATTTCTATCAGTAAAATCTTTGCAGACACAAACTATTTTCTCTTTTCCGTTTACATTAAATGTACCAAGTTCTGTTGCTTGTGCTTTAACCCCTACCATATTGAAG
>SVKH01000117.1 GCA_015068545.1 Oscillospiraceae bacterium | reverse complement strand
ATTAGGAAACACTACTGCCGCAACAGGAAAAGGCTTTGCAATAGGCTCTGCGGCACTTACTGCACTGGCGCTTATCGCATCATATGTTGATACAGTGACGAATATTGCACAGGAGGGATTTACTCTGAATTTGAGCATTATGAATCCACCTGTTCTTGTGGGATTGTTCATCGGTGGATGTCTGCCGTTTGTTTTTGCCGCACTTACTATGGATGCAGTAGGCAGATCTGCCCAAAGTGTCGTTATAGAGGTAAGACGTCAGTTTAAGGAAATAAAAGGAATTATGACCGGCGAAAGTGAAGCAGATTACGCATCTTGTATTGATATTTGCACAAAGGCGAGCCTTAAGGAAATGATTCTTCCTTCTGTTGTTGCCGTTATCGTACCGATTGTGACCGGACTGATTTTAGGCCCTAACGGAGTTGTGGGTATGCTGGCAGGTGCTGCTGTTGCAGGATTCTTGCTTGCCATACTTATGTCCAACTCAGGCGGTGCGTGGGATAATGCAAAAAAATATATCGAAAGCGGTGAATTTCACGGTAAAGGCAGTAAAAACCATAAAGCCGCAGTTGTAGGTGATACTGTCGGTGATCCATTTAAGGATACATCAGGACCTGCCATAAACATTCTTATAAAGCTTCTTTCGACTGTATCCATCGTTTTCGCATCACTTGTGGTGAATTTCCATCTTTTCTGATTTTTTGGAGCTATGGCAACTTTGCTGTAGCTCCTGTTTTTTACATCAAATATACAGTTTTATAAAACATTAGAGCATAATTTTTCCATGTATGATAAAAAATTGTCAAATTCTATTGCATAATCGGAAAAAATGTGGTACAATTACGAGGTATGTAAAAAGCAAATTTTGAAAGGAGAAATCTACATGAAATATTCAAGCGAAGTAGAAGCTATGTGTCCTTTGGCAAAAGGCGCATATCACGGACCTGCTGCTATTCCTGAGGAAGGCAAGTGGGTACAGGCAAAAGAAATCAAAGACATTTCCGGTCTTACACACGGTATCGGCTGGTGTGCTCCTCAACAGGGTACATGTAAGCTTACTCTTAATGTAAAAGAGGGTATCATTCAGGAGGCTCTTGTTGAAACTGTTGGATGTAGCGGTATGACTCACTCAGCTGCTATGGCATCAGAAATCCTTATCGGTAAGACAATTTTGGAAGCTCTTAACACAGACCTTGTTTGTGATGCTATTAACACAGCTATGAGAGAATTGTTCCTTCAAATCGTTTACGGAAGAACTCAAACTGCTTTCTCAGAAGACGGTCTTCCAATCGGTGCCGGTCTTGAGGACCTTGGTAAGGGACTTCGTTCTCAGGTTGGTACTACATATGCAACTCTTAAGAAGGGCCCAAGATACTTGGAGCTTGCAGAAGGATACATCACAAAGCTTGCTATTGACGACCAAGACCAAATCATCGGTTATAAGTTCGTACACCTTGGCAAGATGATGGAAATGATCAGAAAAGGCATGGACGCAAACGAAGCACTAGAGAAGGCTTCCGGTCAATACGGCAGAGTTGATGATGCTGCAAAGCTTATCGACCCAAGATGCGAATAATAAAGGGGAGGTACAAAGATTATGGCATTATTTGAAAGTTATGAAAGAAGAATTGACCAAATCAACGCAGAGCTTGCTAAGCACGGTATCTCTTCTATCGAAGAAGCAAAGCAAATCTGTGACGATAAGGGCATAGATGTTTACAATATTATTAAAGGTATTCAGCCAATCTGTTTTGAGAATGCTTGCTGGGCTTACATTGTAGGCGCTGCAATCGCTATCAAGGATGGTTGCACAAAGGCGGCTGACGCTGCAGAAAAGATCGGTGTTGGTCTTCAGTCATTCTGTATCCCAGGTTCTGTTGCAGACGACAGAAAAGTTGGTCTAGGCCATGGTAACCTAGGTGCAATGCTACTAAAGGAAGAAACAAAGTGTTTCGCATTCCTAGCAGGTCACGAATCATTCGCAGCAGCAGAAGGCGCTATCGGTCTTGCAAGATCAGCTAACAAGGCAAGAAAGGAAGACCTTAGAGTTATCCTAAACGGTCTTGGTAAGGATGCTGCTCAGATTATTTCAAGAATCAACGGATTCACATATGTTCAGACAAAGTTTGACTATTTCACAGGTAAGCTTGAAATCGTAAGCGAAACAGCTTATTCAAATGGTGAAAGAGCAAAGGTTCGTTGCTACGGTGCTGACGACGTTAGAGAAGGCGTTGCTATCATGCACAAGGAAGGTGTTGACGTATCTATCACAGGTAACTCAACTAACCCAACTCGTTTCCAACACCCTGTTGCAGGCACATACAAGAAGGAATGTGTAGAACAAGGTAAGAAGTACTTCTCAGTTGCTTCAGGTGGTGGTACAGGACGTACACTTCACCCAGACAACATGGCTGCAGGTCCTGCTTCATATGGTATGACAGATACTATGGGACGTATGCACTCAGATGCTCAGTTCGCAGGTTCTTCATCAGTTCCGGCTCACGTTGAAATGATGGGACTTATCGGCGCAGGTAACAACCCAATGGTTGGTATGACTGTTGCTGTTGCAGTTGCTATCGAAGAAGCAATGAAATAATGGTCTTTTTTACGCAGACCGTTTGATATATCAAACTACAAACAAAAGCGACCTCTTGACGTACACCAGTACGCCTTCGGGTCGCTTTCGTTCGTTCTGCATCAAAAAATCCTCATTATTTCTTTTTTTGGAGAATCGAAAAGGGTTTTAGAACTTTTGAAAATTTTTTGAAATAAAAAATGTAGAATTTTTTAGTTAGACACATCATTTTGGGATAAATGCCCATGATGTGTCTAACTTTTTTGTGTGCAGATATTCTTAAAAGGTTCTTCCAACAAGATAGTCAAGAGATACCTGGTAGTAATCAGCAAGTTTTATCGCAGCCCAGAGAGGAAGCTCGCGCTCACCACGTTCGTATCTTTGATATACTGTCAATTGCATGTTTAATACATTAGCAATATCTCTCTGTGTTTTATCTTTATCTTCTCTTAAGTCCCGTACTCTTGTATAGATATTCATATCAATCACCCAATATATTTTATGCTGTAATTATACAAAAAAACACCGTTTGGTATTGACAGATAACACCGTACGGTGTTATAATGATGCTGATATCTGTAATAGGAGAAGAAAATGACTGGAACTGTAACAAGAAAAGTAGATACTAAAGACGAACAGCAGACAATTGACATTATACCCATATTATGTTGGAGTTTGTCGTTGAGTCAAGAAATAAACAATTCAGAATTACACTTAGAACGTAGAAATAACGATATTTACAGTGTAACAGCTAAGGAAAACTATGTAAAGCTTATACTTAAGCGAGATACGGGATGAAAGAATTATGCGGCTGTTGGACTAGAATTAGGACGAAGCAACACAACAATTGAAAAATACATATAATTACATGGCACAACTGATATTATAAAGCATACATTTAAAGAGGTTGTGCGAGCATAGAAAATAATAAAATAACATATTGGAGGTTTTATATTATGGCAATGATTAATTGTCCCGAATGTGGAAAAGAAATATCAGATAAAGCCGCTGCGTGTCCAAATTGCGGTTGCCCTATTAATGGAAGTGCTGCGACAAATACAGACAGAAGTGAAGAAGCTGCAAAATTTATTGATTTAGCAGTGAAAGCAATTCAAGGTCAAAACTCAGAACAGGTTGAAAAATATTGTCAATCAGCATTAGAGATTGATCCTAAAAATTATCGAGCTTGGGAATTAGAAGCAAGAGGATTATTATTCCAATCAACGTTAAAGAGCAATAAAATTATGCAAGCTATTGGAGCTGCTGCAAATGCTGTAAATTATGCTCCCGATAATAAAGAAGAACTTGCTGAAAGTTTATACACATCAATTTATGAGAATATTACAGGATTATTGAATATTGCACTTGTGCAAATGCCCCTTATGTATGCACCCAACTTTGTTGCTCAATGCATGAATTATTACGGTGAATTGTTAGCTGGAATTCCTTGTTTGTCAAAACAAAAGATAGAATTTGAACTAAAAAAATTTGATGATATGGATCAAACATCTAAGAAAGCAATTATGCCTAAAAAAAGACTAATATATGCAGCTCACGCAACAAAACCTGGATGGGCAGAACAATATAAAACTTTATTAAAACAAAAAGGCATTATATGATGAATACATATTTATGCAAGAGGTGCGGTTGTCGGTTAGATGAAACAATGCGAACTTGCCCGACTTGCGGAGCACTTAACATTATTAATTCTGAAGTATTAGCAGAAGAAGTTAAGCAAATAGAACATCAACAAAAAGAAATTAAAAAATTTTCTATGTTTTTTTTGACGGTTTCTCTAA
>SVKH01000116.1 GCA_015068545.1 Oscillospiraceae bacterium | reverse complement strand
GCCTTTGTAGTTTATCATGTCCTTTAGCTTAATCATGCCTATCTCCCCTGTTCGCTTAACATGAGGTGCACAGCAAGCACATATGTCAATACCCTCTATGGTTACGATACGCACGTTTTCGCTAAGATCTAGTTTACTACGGTAACTTATGTTTTTAAGTTCTTTACTTTCCGGATATCTACAATCAACTTCAATATTTTCCCATACCGCGCAGTTAGCAAGATACTCTATTTTTAAAAGCTCATCATGGTCTATAACTCCATTATAGTCCATGGTTACTTCCTCATCACCCAGATGAAATCCCACATTTTCCAGTCCCAGTTCGCTGTGCACCAATCCCGAAACGATGTGCTCTGCCGTGTGGTGACGCATTTTCCTAAGGCGAACCTCTTTATCTATTTTCCCTATAACCTTTTTCCCTGGTTCGATAGGCTTTTTAGTATAGTGATATACTTGATCTTCCTCTATTTCCACATGCACTACTGATATTTCGTCAAGAGTTCCTGTGTCACATTCCTGACCTCCCGCTGTTGGGAAGAATGCCGTCTGATCCAAAAGTATTTTATATTCTCCGTCTACCTGGCAGCAGGATATCACCTCGCTGCAAAACTCAAATATGTAGCTGTCCTTATCATATAGTTTTATCATAACTTTCCTCTTTTTCTTTTTTCTATATTATCGCACAGTTTTTGGTTTTTATCAAGAAGATATTGATTTTTTCATACATTTATGGTAAGATTTAATGAGGAAAAGGAGAGATTTAGATGGAAGTATATTTCAAAAGGGTTCAATACTACGAAACCGATAAAATGGGATTTGTGCACCACTCCAATTATCTAAGATGGTTTGAAGAAGCACGCCTTGACTTTATGGATAAGAAAGGTTTTTCATATAAATCTTTTGAAGATTTAGGGTATATTTCCCCTGTTTTGTCAGCGGAGTGTAAATATAAAAAATCAGCACGCTTTGGCGAAACAGTAAAGGTGGAAACTAAGTTAGTTTCCTATGATGTTCGTCATAAATTCACTTATGTGATAACAGATGCAGAAACAGGCGAAATAAGGGCTACCGGTGAAACAACACACTGCAACCTTGACCAAAACGGCAAGGTAGTTTCTCTAAAAAAGAAGATGCCGGAGCTATTTGAAAAATTCCAATCCTACGTAGAAGAATGATCCCATTAGGCAAATAATAAAGCATAGCACAGCTTTATGGTGCGTTTAAACCTAGGATAAGCTATACCAACCATTACGATAATACCAAAACGGGGATGTCTGAACGACATCCCTGTTTATTATAGACGAGTTCCTTCTTCTTGCCTTGTCACTGACAGAACTATTCCAATAGCAATCATATTCGTTACAAGTGACGTGCCTCCATAGCTTACAAATGGCAGAGGGATACCGGTTACCGGCATCAAACCTATGCACATACCAGCATTTTCAAATACATGGAAAATCAGCATAGCAGCAATACCTACACACAGATATCGTCCAAAGGAATCCTTGGAGTTTTGAGAAGCTTTGATACATCTTGCTATTATTAAAAACAATATCAAAAGCACAAAAACAGCTCCGATAAATCCAAATTCCTCCGATATAACACTGAAAATGAAGTCTGTATGCTTTGTTGGCAGTATCCCCATCTGATTCTGAGTGCCTTTTAAAAATCCTTTACCTACAAGCTGGCCTGAGCCAACAGCAATTTTGGACTGAATTACGTTATAACCGCTACCTAGTCTATCAAGATCGGGATTTAAGAATACCTGTATTCTTCGTCTTTGATACTCACTCATTAAGAAAAAATACGAGAACGGTGCAAACGCGCCTACTCCCAAAACCGCAGGAATAATGTATTTATATGACAAACCTGCCACAAAAATCATAGTGGCAAACATAAAGCAAAATACCATTGCACTTCCTGCGTCCGGCTGCATCATTATAAGCACAAGCATCAAAGCAACGTGCGCCATTAGCCCCAAGACTACAAGTGGTTTATTTATACGTTCACGCACCAAGGAAAGATGCTTTGCGAAAGTAATGGCGAATCCTACCTTACAGATTTCTGCCGGTTGGATGCCTATTGGTCCGAACCTTATCCAGCTCCTTGCACCCCAGTTTCCCGTAGTACCTACCAACAAAACCGCCACCAAGAGCAGCACACTAACTATATACACAGGCAGTGACATATACCCAAAAAATTTGTAGTCTATTTTGCTTATAAAAATCATGCAGATGACACCAATAAAAAAAGCACCTGTCTGCACAATTACATTTATGTTTTTATCAAATGATCTGGTTGCACTGTAAATCACAACTATTCCAATTATTGAGATTGCCATAGTCAACCAAAACAAAACTTCATCATATTTATTTATTCTCTTGTTTGTCAGCAAAATATCGCCTCCTTTCCTCCATTATACTACCTGTCATTACCATTTTCAATTACAAATTTCTAACAATTACACTTTTGCACATAATATACCGCTTACTTGCAGATAATACCCCTTAAAGGAGTTAGTTTATGCGCTTAATTTTTCTATCACTAGGACTTTATATTTATGGGTATTTTTGCGATTTGTGCGTTAATATATGCACTCGCATTTGCGAAATTTTCCTTGATATTGATATACCGTTAAACAAAAAATTGCTCATAGCTTTGAGCAATTTTTCTGATAAATCTTTGATAAAATGGCAAAATTATGAGAAAAGATACATCAAATTTTGCATCAATCAAGGTTTTTTCGGATAACGATGGCTTCTTTTACTCTGTTTTGCTCTGCCTTTGTCACCAAAACAGAAAGTACATCAGTTTCGAACCTTTCGCCCTTTTTAGGCAAGTGCCCCAGATTTTCTATTATCCAGCCTCCCACAGTTGTGCTTTCCACACCGTCTTCCTCTGCCAGATCAAATATGTCGAACATTCGGTCCAGATTGGCATCTGCGCTGACTCTGTAACGATTATTTGTAAGCTTTACAAAGTCTTCTTTTACCCTATCATGCTCGTCCCATATTTCTCCCACAAGCTCTTCTAAAATGTCCTCAAGGCTCACTATTCCCACTGTTCCACCGTACTCATCGGTGACTATGGCAAGGTGAGATTTTTTGTTTTGTAGCAGGGACAACAGCTTGGATATTTTCATGTTTTCATGCACAAATACCGCAGGAGTTATAATCGATTTTATATCCTCTGTGTAGTGGAAGTCCTTTTCGTTTATAATTCCCACTATGCTGTCTATTGTTTCTTTATAAACAGGCAGACGGGAATATCCCGTTTTGCGGAATTCCTTTCGAATATCTTCTCGGCTATCCTCAATATCAACAGCAGACACGTTCACTCTAGGTGTCAAAATATCCGAAACCTCAAGATCGTAAAACTCTATGGCGCTAATAAGAAGATGTCCCTCTTCTTCATCAATACCACCGTCTTTTTTCGCTTCCTCTACCAAAGTGAGAAGCTCTCTATCTGTAATTGAATCATCGGAATCAATTTTCAGCACAAGCTTAATAAGCTTTTTCAGCTGAGTAAATAACCAGTTAATCGGTGTCAGTATCCACAAAAAGACCGAAATAAGCGGTGCAGAGAACATTGCAAAACTCTCAGGAGCTTCCTTTGCCATGCTCTTTGGCACTATTTCGCCAAATATCAACACTACAACTGTCATTACAACAGTAGAAACAGCCACTCCATTTTCGCTGAGCAAGGACACAAAAAGTGCCGTTGCGATAGAGGTGGACATAATGTTTACGATGTTGTTTCCTATCAGGATAGTGGACAGTAAGTTATCGTACTTATCGCACAGTTTTAATGTTCTTTTTGCTTTTTTATCTCCGTCCTGTGCCATGTTTTTTATTTTTATCCTATTAAGGGATGAAAACGCAGTTTCGGTAGCCGAAAAATATGCTGAAAAAAGTATCAGCACAACCAATACTATAATATTCCCGGGAATGTCTTCCATTTTAGTTATCCTTTCTCAAATACAATTATCTTTTAAATTATTTATCCTTTAGGTAATCGTTAAGATCAGCCACAAGCTTCTCTACATCTGCACCGTGTACAGCACAAGCCATCTCAAGAGATTCGCCGCTTGCTGACGGACAGCCTAGGCAGTGCATACCTATTCTTAGCAAAAACTCTGCACAACCCGGATCCAGATTCAAAACGTCCCTAATAATCATATCCTTACTTACTTGTTTCATTTTCTTTTTCTCCTTCTTGATTAAAATATTTCAAAAACTCTGCTCCGTCTATAACTTCTTTTTCGAGCAAAGCATTTGCAACTGAATGAAGCCTGCCAATATTTTCGGTAAGAAGCGACTTCGCTTCCTTATATTGACCGTTTATAATACTTTCTACTTCCTTATCTATTTGGGAAGCGGTGGTTTCGGAATACTGCTTAGAAT
>SVKH01000115.1 GCA_015068545.1 Oscillospiraceae bacterium | reverse complement strand
TATACTTAAATCCGATTTTCAAAGCCTATTCAAATCATAAATACGACACGGGAGATTACATGGAGATTGACCCTATGTTCGGTACTCAGGCTGACTTTGAAAGGCTTGCAAAGATGGCGGAAGAAAAGGGGATTCGTCTGGTTTTGGACGGAGTTTTCAATCATACAGGAAGTGACAGCAAGTACTTTAATAAAAAGGGAACCTACGATAGTGTTGGTGCATACCAGTCGGAGAAATCACCATACAGCAGTTGGTACCGTTTTTCTCACTTTCCGGATGAATACGAAAGCTGGTGGGGAATAGATACACTTCCTCAGGTGGAAGAAAACTCAAAGGAGTATCAGGAGTTTATCCTAACCCAAAAGGACTCGGTGGTGAAGCATTGGCTTAAAAAGGGTGCATCTGGTTGGAGACTGGATGTGGTAGACGAATTGCCGGATTTCTTCGTTAAAATTTTGCGAAAAGAAGTAAAAAAGACAAAAAAGGATGCTGTTATAATAGGTGAAGTATGGGAAGACGCATCTAATAAGGTAGCATACGGAGAAAGTCGTCAGTATTTTATGGGCGAAGAATTGGATTCTGTTATGAATTATCCGCTAAAAAATGCAATGCTCGATTTTGCCTGTGGCACAGCTTCGGCAGAAGAATTTAACGCCAGAATTATGAGCCTGAAGGAAAATTATCCAAAGGAATGCTTCTATTCTCTTTTCAACTTCCTTTCCAGTCACGATACTGTAAGAGTTTTGACAGCCTTGGGGGATAAAAGAGCAGAGGATAGGGATGCTATGAGCCGTGAAAGGCTGAATTTTGAAGAAAAGAAGCTTGCAAAGCAAAAACTAAAGTGCCTTGTAACTATGCAGATGCTTATGCCGGGTGTACCTGTGGTGTACTACGGTGATGAAGCCGGAATGGAAGGTTATGCCGATCCATTCTGCAGAAGATGCTATCCTTGGGGAGCTGAGGACAGGGAGTTAGTAGATTTTTACCGAAATACCATAGCATTAAGGAAGTCCTCAAAGGCATTCTCCTCAGGAGAGTTTGAGCCTGTGTATACCTTTTCAAATGGTTATGGCTTTGTAAGATACAATGATGAGGAAGGCTATATCGTTTTGGTAAATATGGGAGATGAGCAGACATTCCGCGTAGATGTATCAAGGTTCAGTATGGAGAAGATAGTAAGTAAAACCGGAGAGAAGTATCAGTCATGTGACGGAATATACTATATACCTATGGGCAGATATGAAGCAAAGGTATTCTGTGCAAAAAACATAATATAATGAAATAAACCGCAAGGATTCTTAATGATTTTCCTTGCGGTTTCTGTTTATTCTATTGCAGGCAAGTAGATGACATTGCCATTTTGCCTCAAAATCTGCACAATATGCTTCCTTGCACTATTAAAGCATGTTCCGATAGCTTGCAATAAGCTGGAGTGTACCCTGTATAGCGATTTATTTTAAATGCTTCATTGTCAGACTGCAGATATATCCTGTTAAAAAGCCCATTATACATCCTGATAAAAGCAGTACGGGAAGATAGTAAAAGGCATTTGTGCCAAGGACAAATCCTGCCACAAGCATCTGACCTATGTTATGAAACACACCGCCTAAAATGCTTACTCCAATTACCGAAAAGTATTTGTTTTTGAATAGAATCATAACCGCAAGACTTAGCACTCCGCCACAAAGGGAAAAGAAAAAAACGTTCAGTCCGGCAAATAAAAGTGAGGATACCAAAACCTTTACCAGCATTATGAAAAAAGCAGACCTTATGCCCAGCTTATACAGCGCAAAAAGGAGTACAATGTTGGAAAGCCCAAGCTTGATACCTGGTATTCCTAAAGATGGCAAAAGACTTTCTATGTAACCGAAAATCAGAGCTGTTGCAGAAAGCAGAGCAGTCTGGGCCAGTTTTTGAGTATTCATCAGCGCACCACCTTATCTATATGGGAAGTCCTGGTAACCTCCACCGTTACTCGGTTGGGTAGGCACACTATTTTCTTTGAGCTGTCCGATACCTTGCCTTGGTGGATGCATAGTTTATCCGGACAGGTAGCATCGGTCATATAGGCGCACCCGTTTTCTATACGAACTGTGTTATTGCCGGCTACGTCTATGCTTTTATCATCATAAACCGAGCCACTGTAAAAAACCTCTCCATCCTTTAATATGAGCACAGTATCACCCTTAATTGCGGTTACTTTAACGAAGATGTACGCAAAAAAGGCAAGGAAAATTATAGAAATAAGTAGAATTAAATCGTTTTTTTTCAAGAAAATACCGCCTTTTAATGTTCACAAATTTTTCACAAAGAGTTCATATCAGTGACATAAACCTGTGTTATTATGCTATTGTAAGTTAAAAACTTACAAAATACCTTCCCCTTAATATTTTTATGTTAAAAGTCGCGTCCGCACAACGCGACTTTTTTCTGTTTTGATTATATTACTTTTTTCAGCAAAAAGCAAGAGAATAAGTCCATAAAATATTGACATAAAAAAAGAAATGATATATAATAAAAAAGAATGAATTAAATTAAGCTAGAAGAGGTGTGCACAATTGAAGAGAAGAAGAAAGAAAACCAGAAAGTTTTTAAACTTAGATAGAAAAAAAATTACAATATTATCAATATCCCTTGCAGTTATTATATTAGCATTTGTGGTAGTAATAGGCATAGGTTCTTTCGTTACCGAATTTCCGGAATTTGAACAATATGAAAACGCAGATGTTGTAGAAATAGATAAAAGCACAGGAAAGGTAAATGCACTTTTAGTTGGTGTTGACAGAGGCGGAAGCCTTACCGATACTATCATGGTGGCATCCTACGATTTGGACAAGAATCAAATCAATATCCTTTCGGTACCGAGAGATACCAGAATGTATATCGGAAGCAAGTATCAGAAGATAAATTCTGCCCATGCCATCAGTAAGAATGGAAAGAAAAAGGGCATAAACGGAACTATCGAAGCAGTTACAAGGCTTACGGGAATACCGATTAACTATTATGTGGAATTTACGTTCTCAGCTTTCCGTGATACCATAGATGCTCTTGGCGGAGTGGAGTTTGACGTTCCGCAGAATATGAACTACGACGATTCATCTCAAAACCTGCATATCCACCTTAAAAAGGGATTGCAAACTCTGGATGGCGAAAAGGCGGAGCAGTTTGTAAGATTCCGCCGCTACCCTATGGGCGACATAGACCGTGTGGCAGCACAGCAAGCTTTTGTAAAGGCTGTGGCAGAGCAGAAGCTGAATGCAAGCATTATAGGAAAGCTGCCGGATCTTTACAAAGCGCTGCAAAAAAATCTTATTACAAACATTTCACTTGGCGACATTACCAAATACCTTCCAAATCTGAAGGATTTGAGTGCGGAAAACGTATATATGCACTCTGTTCCGGGAGTATCTAACGGTACAGACTACGGTGCATCATATTGGATCCCGAATATGTCAGAGCTTGCTTACTTGATAGAAAATACATTTGGCTATGATGCGTCCAGAATAACTGTTCACTCATCAGCAGATAAGAACAGTGCAACAGAGACCACACCGAAAAAGCCAAGCTCTACTGTAAGTCCGTCGCCAAAGCCGACAACTGACCCAGAGAGTGAGACAAAAGCAACTCCAAAGCCTGAGGAAGAAAAAAAGGCTACACCAAAGCCAACAGCTTCCCCTACAAAGAAGCCAACCAAGAAGACTGAGGAGAAGACTACACCAAAGCCAACTGCAAAACCAACGGCAAAACCGACTGAAAAACCGGAGGAGACAGCAACTCCAACTGCTACACCTGCTCCTACATCTACTCCTATGCCGACTCAACCTCCTTTGCCGTATGGTGAAGGCTTGCAGCTAAAGCCACCGACACAGGAAAAAGATCCAACGCCGGCACCGACCAAAGCCCCGGTAGTTACACCGGCACCGACAGTAGCGCCAACTCCAGTACCAACTAAGGCGCCTGTTCAGAATGAAAAGCCGTCAAGACCGGAAGCTAACATTGCAGGTTCTAATACTAATGAATAAAAGGGGAAGAAACAGTGAAAAGAGCAAGACCAAGGAATGACAAAGCTGCTCAAAGAAAAATCAGGCAACGAGAGATTGAGTATTTGAGAAGACAGCGTGAGGAAAAGCTTTCTCCGCAGGAAATTGCAGAGGAAGAGCAAAGCTCCATGCCTGATATCAGCACAGTATCCAGTGCTCAAGATATACCGAAGGTGAATGGCTTTTCAGATGTTGATAATATACCGAATATTGAATATACACCAAGTTTTGAGGATATCCCAAATATTAAGGATACTTCTAACGATGCACCTACCTTTGAATCCGCTGCTGATAGTAAGGAAGCTCCAACAGAGTTTGTGGACTACGTAGGGGAAGAAGCTGAAATCGGATTGCAAAACGAAGGTACTGCATCAGGAAACGTAGCTGCTTCTGAAAGTGAAGCATCAGGAGAAACTTTGTATCAGGAAGAAATTCCGGAGTTTATTAAGGAAATTCCAAGTATAGAAGGTTTTACCAAAGAGAAAGCTGCCGATACTATTCCTAATATAAAGGATGTACCGGACGTTGGTACAAAAGGTAAAAAGAAA
>SVKH01000114.1 GCA_015068545.1 Oscillospiraceae bacterium | reverse complement strand
TATACAATCGGAGTTTTTCTGTCTATTGCTCATAGGTAATAACCTTTTTTGAACCACGCCACTATGGCGTGGTTTTCTTATACAAAAAATCGGAACAAGCGTAACTTGTTCCGACGTGGTGGAGATGACGGGAGACGGTTGCTTCGCAACCTGACTGTTTGGCGACCGAAAGCCACTGTCTTTCAGTACCCGCCTGCACACCAAAAAGCTAAAAAACTTGCCACCGGCAACTTTTTTTTACGCTTTTTGCCCTCTTAGGGTTCAACTCCCTACAATTTCCCATAAAAAATCAAGCGATACACACAAGGTGTTCGCCTGATTTTTTGGAGCTGTTGAGCGGGATTGAACCGCCGACCTCATCCTTACCAAGGATGTACTCTGCCTACTGAGCTACAACAGCATATCGAGTAATATTATAATACCCTTTTGGTCTTTTGTCAAGAGGTAAACGTTAAATTTTATTATAATTGTGAAAAAAATCACCCATAATTCTATGTTATGTTTTTTTCCCTCTTATTTTGTATTGTAAAGCTACAATAATTATGATACAATAATAGAAAACAAAAACAAAGGAGCAAACATATGAAAACACATTTTAAACATAAATTAGCACTAGTATCTATGCTATTTGCCACTGTATTTAGTTTTTCCAGTATCTATGCAGAAGATTTTGAGGACGTTATTCTTAGTCTTCAAATAAATAATCCTATAATGACCGTAAACGGGGTTGATATGGAAATAGATTCCCTTGGCGACACTTCTCCCGTTGTTGTGGACGGGAGAACACTTGTTCCTGTTCGTGCCATAGTAGAATCCTTTGGAGGTAACGTAAACTGGAATTCTTCCTCCCGTACCGTAACTCTTTCCCTTAATCAAGACGAAATAAATATGGCAATCGAGAGTAACACCGCATATCTTAACAATACCCCTTATACACTGGATGTGGCACCAACCGTAATTAATGAGAGGACCATGCTCCCTATCCGTTTTATAGCAGAAGGATTTAATCTAGGTGTTGCGTGGAACAGCGAAACACAGAAGGTGTACATAGTAAAAAACACATTTAGCGATGACGATTACACCGATTTAATAAGCATTATTCCCGAATACTCATATAGCCCTTATGTGCATATAAATGATAATATTCCGTTTTTTGAAAGCTACGAAATCATAGATGCACCATTTGAATACTACAGCACATTAGATGATTTAGGAAGGTGTAATGTATGTTTTTCTTCTGTTTCAACAGCGTTAATGCCTACAGAAAAAAGAGAAAGTATATCCTCGGTAACGCCTACCGGATGGATAAATAAAAGCTACGATGAGGTACCTGGCGGATATCTTTACAACAGATGTCACCTTATAGGATATCAACTTACCGGTGAAAATGACAACAACAAAAACCTGATTACCGGTACGAGATATCTTAATATGGAAGGTATGCTTCCATTTGAAAATGAAATTGCCGAATATATAGAAAACACCGATAATCATGTTATGTACCGAGTTACACCTGTTTTTACAGGCAACAACATGGTAGCAGACGGAGTACTATTGGAGGCTCAGTCAGTGGAGGATTTTGGAAGTGGTGTAAGTTTTTGTGTGTACTGTTACAATGTACAGCCAAACATCGAAATAGATTACACTACCGGCGCTAGCTCCTCCGCCGGTGATACAATCTGGGCAGAAGACGATTCTAGCTCGCCTAATCCTGATTATGAATCACAAGGAGAATATATTTATCGTACACCAACCGGCAAAAGATACCATATAGATCCTCAGTGCGGAGGAAAAAACAGCTATGAAATTACAATGACAGAAGCTCTTGACGCAGGACTTACACCTTGCTCAAAATGCGCCAACTAATGCTAAACAAAGAGGTAAAAAATGAAAGTAAAGTCTACATATATTTGCAGAGAATGTGGGTACCAAACGCCTAAATGGATGGGAAAATGTCCTTCATGCGGAAGCTGGAATTCTTTAGATGAAACTATCGTTAAGGAAGAGAAAAAAACGGGTGCCATTTCTAAAGCCACTACTCCCTCCAGACAGATTTCCAAACTAAATGAAATAAAAACCGATACAGAAGTAAGATATAAAACAGGTCTTTCCGAACTTGACAGAGTTTTGGGCAGTGGACTTGTAAAAGGCTCGCTTGTTCTCGTAGGAGGTGACCCCGGCATAGGAAAATCTACTCTTCTTCTACAAATTTGCCAAAATCTTGCAGAAAGTAAAACCATTCTTTATGTATCCGGAGAAGAATCAGAACGACAGATTAAGCTTCGTGCAGACAGGCTGGGTGTTACCACAGAAAACTTATATCTTATCTCAGAGACCGATGTTGTATCAGCAATCGAATGCATACATCAGATAAAACCTCAGATAGTCATTATCGACTCCATACAAACTATGAACTGCGAAGAAGTAGCTTCCGCAAGCGGAAGTGTACCTCAGGTGCGAGAAGCAACAAATGCTTTTATGCGAATTGCAAAGCAAGAGGATGTTTCTATGTTCATAGTCGGTCATGTTACAAAAGACGGCGCACTTGCAGGACCAAGGGTTTTGGAGCATATGGTGGACTGTGTGCTATACTTTGAAGGTGATAAACAATCCAATTTCCGAATACTGCGAGCTGTAAAAAACCGTTTTGGTTCAACAAATGAAATAGGTGTTTTTGAAATGGCAGGAAAAGGTCTAATAGAGGTAAAAAATCCTTCTGCTGCTCTTTTGGAGGGTAGAAATATAAATAAATCCGGTAACTGTGTTGTGTGCACTATGGAAGGTTCCCGCGGAGTTTTGGCGGAAATACAGGCTCTAGTCACTCCTACCGGCTTTGGCAATCCAAGAAGAATGTCGGCAGGAGTGGATTTTAACCGTACAGTGCTTATGATAGCCGTATTAGAAAAACGAGCGAAGATTGGGCTATCAAACTATGACGTTTATGTAAATGTTGCCGGAGGGCTAAAAATTGAGGAAACTGCGGCAGACCTAGGCATCTGTGTTGCTATAGCAACAGGTAAAAAAGATCTGTGTGTGCCAGATGATATGATATTTATCGGCGAAGTAGGACTTGGCGGTGAATTACGTTCAGTATCACAAATGGAAAAGCGTCTGGCAGAAGCTGCTAAACTCGGCTTTACTCAGGCAATTTGCCCCAAGCAGTCTCTAAAGGGTGTAAAACCGCCTGAGGGCTTTAGGGCAATTGGTGTCAAAGACATCAAAGAAGCACTTTCATACCTTAAATAGTGACGCTTAAGAAGCTGTACATCATGGTAGTATATACTATCATGACACAGCTCTTATTATTTTGTCTGCCAATACTGAGACTGCACCATAATCGATTATTCCCTCATAGTACATTTCAAGCTCCGACTCAAAACAGCAACCAAGACGTAAATATGCAAGACCTTGCTTTACTTTATTAGAATATCTATCGGCTATTCTTTTTAGCTCTTTTGAATATTTTTCATCTGTACCGAAAAGTCCGGACTCTGTATAAAAATCAAGCAGTCCATCCCCTGATCTTGACGGAAACACCTCATGAGGAGCTGTGGAATCAAACACTGCCACAGACAGATCCCTTATAATCACCATATCAAGGCTTTTTCTGTCAAAACTACAGTAGTACACCTCTGTATCATATCCATTCTTTTCTGCGGCAAATGCCAACTTTTTCAAAAATGTGGACTTCCCTGTCCCCGGTCTTCCCTTTATATAGTATCTGTTTTTAATATCTTCGGTCAATCCCTCTATATAGTTTACACTGCCATCAGGTGTGGATGCTCCAAAGAATCCCGTGCTTCGCTGTCCTTCAAGTACATTGTGTTTTCCCTTAATTAGCTGTGATATTATTCCTTTTGTATAACTGTCAATACGGGAAAAATCCATATTGTCTATATATATTTTTTCCCATTCATCATGTATAGTCTTAGCATCGGCGTAGGTTTTGTACAAGTTTTCAAAAGCCCACTTTGCCTTTTGTCGTATCAGCTCTTCTTCAAGATCAGTAATCTCTGGTTTCGAGCAGAAACACTCATCAAGATTTTTTTCACTACCCTTCAAGCCCTTAGCACAGCTTTCATCTATGATTGCAAGTCTATCTTCTCTTATTATTATTCCCTCATACACTCCAATATCAAACGGACACATTATCCCTTCCACAAGTTTTCCTCTTTCACTTAGAATAAAAGCTATCCTTGTGAGCAATCTGTTTTTAGCAGTTCTGCTCCTGCCTTTTATCACAATTATTTCAGATATACCTTTTAGATTTTCATAGATAAGGTTTACATCACCCTCTGCCGTATTTGCTCTCAGGAAATATTTTTTTACCATACTTATCTTCCTTTCTTATATAACCTTATATAGTATATGCCTTATTTTATATATTTTTCTCAAAAATTTTCCTGCAAAATTATTGACAAAATAAAAGGAATGTAGTATAATATATTTCGTTGTTAAGTAAGCCCAAGTGGCGGAATAGGCAGACGCCCGGGACTTAAAATCCCGTGGGAAGAGATTCCCGTGCCGGTTCGACCCCGGCCTTGGGCACCACGTCGGAGTAAGTTTAGCTTACTCCGATTTTTTATGCAAAAAATCTCCGCA
>SVKH01000113.1 GCA_015068545.1 Oscillospiraceae bacterium | reverse complement strand
TTCTATTTTAGTATGTTATTTTCTATTATGCAAGTACGAATCCCTCTCAATCCCCTTCTCAGTTTTTATCGGTAATTTATGAAAAACATAGAATTCCGGTTGAGAGATTCCCCACAAATATGTTAACATAGGAATAAGGTATTTGTATCTTGTCATACAAACCATATTTTTTCCCCAAGAAACAGTGAGGTATCCCATGAATCAAACCACTTCCGCATTGCCGGATTTTCATAATATACATTTTGACAGCATCCAGACTTTACGAGGCATCACCGCCCTATTTATTGTGTTGGAGCACATTCGTTTTCTTAACTGCGGTGCTTTCGGCGTAGACATTTTCTTCTGCATCAGCGGTTTTATGATTATGTTCTCCACCCACAACAGCACCAAGCATTTCCTGTGTAAACGCCTTATCCGCATTGTACCGTTGTACTATTTCATGACCATAGGCACTTTTGCACTGATAGCTCTTTTCCCAAGCATGTTTGCTCAGACGAAAGCTGACCCTGTATTTTTGATAAAAAGCCTGTTATTCATCCCTTTCGATATCGGTGAGGGCATTTTGCAACCCCTTATGCGCATCGGTTGGACTGTAAACTGCGAGATATTCTTTTACTTACTATTTTTGCTTGCTCTAAAAATCAGTCATAAATACAGAGGGCTTATCTGTAGCGGTCTGGTTCTCCTGTTTGTAATTTTAGCAAATACCCTACCTGTTGATTTTGTACCACTGACCTTCTATGGAGCCCCCGTGATGCTGGAATTCATTTTCGGCATCCTAAGTTATTATATGGCAAGGAAGCTGTACACTATTTACCAAAAACAAGAATTACCCAAGTTCCTGCTGCCTCTCTGTACGCTTATGGTAATAGGCTTGTTTATGTTTTTGATAATCTCGAAACCCACCGTAAATATTCTGGGTTTTCGCAGGCCCTTGGTCTGGGGTATCCCGTCCTTTTTATTCGTATTGTGTATTTTTGTAATTGGACTGCATATAAAGAAAATGCCGGCCCCCTTGGTCCGACTGGGCAATGCAAGCTTTTCCCTGTACCTGATGCACTACTACCCTGTCATGTTACTGGACCGGGTTGTCTTTGATTTTTCAACCTGTACCCCTTTCACACTTTTGGGCACTGCCATTGCCATTGCCGTCAGTGTCATTCTTGCCCTTATCTGCTACGAGATTGTCGAGAAACGTGTTACGGGATGGCTCCGGCAAAAACTGTTGTAACATGCTTTTGTATTAATTTCATGTATTTTTGAAAAAAACTGTTGACAATACAAAATTCATATAGTAAGATATTTCTTGTCCGAATGAAAGGACATATGCGCGAGTGGCTCAGCGGTGGAGCACCTCCTTGCCAAGGAGGGGGTCGCGGGTTCGATCCCCGTCTCGCGCTCTTTTTATTTAGAACGGAAATCCTTATTTTTCAAGGGGTTCCGCTTTTTTTATGCATTTGAAAAATTGGGGACATTTGAGGACATTTTGGGGACAGTGACTTTTGAGCGACGAAAAGCTTCGAGGGACACCACATTCGATTTTATATTTGATGTAGTGTTAAGCATCGTGTTCTCTGTAACAGATGGCACAGTGACTACTCCACTATCGGATGCATCCTGCTCCAATGCGTTATCTTTCTTTCGTGATAACGCGTCGGTTAGCATCTTGTAGCTTTCTGCTTCCGTCAACGGATTGTAGATATATCCGTAAGTGGTTGAAAGGGAAGCATGTCCTAACTGTTCTCTAATGAAATCGATGGGTATGCCCTTTGCGTTACACAGGCTGGCGTAGGTCTTTCTTAACTTGTGGGAGCTCTTTACCTGCAAATCAAACCTTTCCGCATACTTCTCCAACACATAATTAATCTGCCTTGAAGTCAGCCGCTTACCATCCCTCATGAAGATGTATTCGCCTGCTCTGGGAAGTTTTTCGAGAATCTCCAACGCATCCGGTATCAGATATACAAAACGGTCTGTGTGGGTCTTGGTGTGGTCTGCAACAGTAATTTCGTTAGCTACCTGGTCTCGGACTTCCTCACGGATGATATGTATCTGATTCCCTTCGCAGATACCTTCCCATTTCAGGGCAACCAGCTCTCCTACTCTCAGCCCCATAAAGAAATTCATTTTCACAGCCATGAAAGCAACATCACCGGTCTGTGCGTACTTTTCGTCTAAATAGGTGTTGAGATTTTCCAGTTCCTCGGTGTTGTAGGTTTGGGTCTTGCTTGTCTTCTTTACTACTTGCCGAAATTTTACGCTAATGCGAATCTTCGGCATTAGATTTTCCTGTAGATACTTCATGCGGTAAGCATACTCAAACATGCCGTTTAGAATTGTTTTCAAATTCACCCATTCCTTGTTGGACAGATTGAACTCTCTCACGATTCGATTGCACTCTGTCTCTAACAGAATCTCTGTAATCTTTAAAATCCGAATCTGATACAGCTTGGAAGAAGCGATATACTTCTTAAAGTGCTGCCTGTGCCGAAGGATGGTGTTGGGGCTTGTGGTAATCTGCGCCTTGTACGCAATCCACTCCTCAAACAATTCCTGAAAGGTTTTCTTTTCAAGGCTCTCCCAGTCAAGATATAAAGGAATCAGCTTATCCAGTAAAGCTTCTTCAGTTTGTGCACGAATGGTTTTGCGCTTTCCATTCCTGTCAGTGTAATTGGTTCTCCATCTCTCGCCTTCTTTTGATGGTGGCGTTATGGAATACGGATGCAGGGCTTTCGCCTGCTCTCTTTTCGATGCCATACACAATTCATGCACTCTATCCAAATCGAGTATACCACTCTCCAGCGCATAAGATAAAGTGTTTTGTGCTTCAAAATCTAAACTTTTCATATTTCTCCTAAAAATGGGTAATAAAAAAGGCACCGCTTTTAACGATGCCAAACAACGGATGCCACGCTCTGTAGGCATCCTTATGTTACAAAAAGGCAGATTCCCTAATTAGAAATCTGCCTTGTGTAAAATATTGTTTTTGATATTTATATAATTTTTGTTACTTATACTTTATCACTTTTGAAAACCTACCGCAATGGACAAAAGGTAGACAAATGGTAGACAAAATATCTACAAATCCCCTACAAAATATTGACAGTTTATTAGCCGAAGGCGTAGCTTCTTCAAAATACAATTTGAAGAAATCAAAGGGTTTGGGATGTTTCCCAACAAGCAGATTTGCGCAGCAAGTGCAAGGTATATACCTATGCACTGCTTGCTGATTTGCAAAACCTGTACAGGTTTGCATTGCTTGCTACTTTTGTGATAGATTAACAGTATCATATTTTGAATCTGGCGAAAAGATTGACTTAGGGTGGATTTTGGAGGGAATTGGGGTAAAAATTGGTTAAAGCAAAATATCGGTTGATGAACGGATTTGTGTGGGCTATAATTAAATGCGAAATTTTGAAGTTTAAGGTGCCATAAACATATTAACCTGTTTAAGGAATATGAATTATTCTTTTTGGAATGTATACTATGTTTATGAGGAGGTGATGATCATGAAATATGAGAATGGTAAAGATATTTTTCCAGAGCGTTTGCTGAAACAAATACAAAAATATGCAGCAGGAAAGCTTGTGTATATCCCTTCGCCAGAGAAAAGAGATTGGGGAGAAAGCACTGGATATCGAAAATACCTTCTTAAAAGAAATCATGATATTCGGTTAAAATTCAGAAATGGTGTTACAATAGAACAGTTAGCCGACGAATACTCACTATCCTATGAGACTATTAGGAAAATAGTATATTCCAAAAAGGAGGTATTTGTTATGGAATACAAGAGTACGTTATCATCAGCAACAGGTTATGCGAGAAATGGAAAACTAGAGGAATGGATACACACCTATTTGCAATCAGATGGACATAATCAAGAGTTTTCGGATGGGCTTAAATTGTTTGACAGGTATTTCTTAGGACCTGTAAAGATGCCTTTATCTTTGTTTAAACGTTGTTGCGGTCCTGAAACTGATATGAAGTGGATTATTCCGAAAGTGTCATTTGAGAAAAAAGTAAGTGAGCTTCAGAAAGTGATTTCCGAAAATGACGATATGCCACCATTGATTGTACATTACGTTGCTGGAGAATTCGAATTAAATGACGGGAATCATAGGTTGGAAGCGTATTCGCGATTAGGAGTTGCTGAATATTATGTAATCGTGTGGATAACTGAAAAAGAAGAATACGCAGATTTTATGGAAAAATATTCAAAGTATATGGAATAATAGTATGGATGAATAATTCAATATTAAACATAGACTAATATTCAGTTAGCAGATGTGATTAATAATTCATCCAAAAAGAAAATAGCAAGAGTAAACATAGAAAATAGAGGAAATATAAATTTTTAAAACTTTTCTAAAACATATTGCATAAATAAATTTATTTGCATATAATAATCTTGTAAACAAGTTTACTTTGGGCTGGTCGCAAGACCCGGGTCCACCAACACGGCGGGGAAGTGCCCCGCCATTTTTTTATGGTGAATTATGAAAGAATTAAGTGTATTTATTGATGAGTCTGGTGATTTTGGAGAATATAGTTATCATGCTCCGTTTTACATAGTGACAATGGTATTTCATAATCAGAAAGTCGATATAA
>SVKH01000112.1 GCA_015068545.1 Oscillospiraceae bacterium | reverse complement strand
GTTTATTAAGGGAGATATGGTTAAGGAAGGTGCTGTTGTTATAGATGTGGGCATAAATCGTGTAGCTGACAAAAAGCTTGTAGGCGATGTGGAATTTGATACCTGCGAAAAGGTAGCATCGGCTATAACGCCTGTTCCTGGCGGTGTAGGCCCTATGACTATAGCAATGTTGATGAAAAATACAGTTAAAGCTGCTATTATAAATAAGGAGGACTAAAAATGAACGCAACAGAACTAAAAGAAAAAGTAAAGTACATAGATACAGAATTTGTGTACAGTGCAACAGAAAAAACAAAAGGATTTTATGAAGACAGATTCAAGACTGCCATAGACGGATTTGTGGATACTTTTGGAGATAATGACAATCTTCGTATATTCTCAGCTCCGGGCAGAACAGAAATAGGCGGTAATCACACAGACCATCAACACGGAGCAGTTCTTGCTGCCAGTCTTAATCTTGATGTAATAGGTATAGTTGCTTTAAATGGCACAAATAAAATCCGCATTAAATCAGAGGGGTATCCTATGGACGAGATTGACCTTGATAACATTAAGGTTGATGAGGCACTTTTTGGAAAATCAGCTTCATTGATTATGGGTGTTGCTTCAAAGTTTATCGAAAAAGGCTACAAGCTTCAAGGATTTGATGCCTACACTATTTCAAATGTATTAAAAGGTTCGGGTATGAGCTCATCTGCAGCATTTGAGGTTTTGGTGGGTACTGTAATAAACAGCCTTTTTGCAAATGGCGAGATTTCTAATGTGGAAATTGCTCAAATCAGCCAATATGCCGAGAATGTGTATTTTGGTAAACCATGCGGTCTTATGGATCAAATGGCAAGTTCTGTTGGTAATATAATAGCTATTGATTTTGCTTCTACAGAAAATCCGGTAGTGGAAAGAATTGACTTTGACTTTACAAAGTCAGGCCATGCAATTTGTATTATTGATACAGGAGCAGACCATGCTGATCTTACAGATGAATATGCTTCAATTACTGTTGAAATGAGAAAAGTGGCAAACTACTTTGGTAAGGACTATTTAAACGATGTAGATAAAGCAGAGTTTATGGCGAATATGGCAAAGGTAAGAGAAGCTGTAAAGGACGATAGGGCGGTTCTTCGTGCGTTCCACTATTTTAACGAAACAACTAGAGCAAAGGAAGAAGCTGTTGCCTTGAAAAATGGCGATTTTGACGGATTCTTAAAGATAGTGAAGAAGTCAGGTCTTTCTTCATATATGTATTTGCAAAATGTTTACGCATCATCCAAGCCAGCAGAACAAGCGGTAAGCCTATCACTTGCATTATGTGATGAAATATTGGGCGATAGAGGAGCTTTCAGAGTTCATGGCGGTGGTTTTGCCGGAACTATTCAGGCTTTTGTACCTTACGATATGCTTGATGAATTTAAAAACGGCATAGAAGCAGTCCTTGGTACGGATTCTTGCAAAGTTCTTGCAGTTCGTCCTGTGGGCGGCGTAGAATTTAAGATTAAATAGTTGATTTATCCCGAAAACTTTCCTGGTTTGTTTGCAAATATGGAAGGTTTTTCGGGATTTATTGTAAAGGAGCAAAAATGTTAGGAATAGCATATTACAGCCTTTTTATGATAATAGGCGTGATTGTCGCAGATAAGCTTTTTAAGGAAAAGGATATTTATTTTAAGATATGGTCCGGTGGGGTTATTGGTAACATTACTCTTATGTGCGGTATAATGCCGTTTGCATTTATCTTTGGATTCTCTTTAATTAGCCACATCCTGCTGGGGGTTGTAGCGTTAGGGTTGTGTCTTGCGCTTTGTGACGGGTTTTCTTTTAAAAAGAGTGTTCCGAATAAAACGGCATTGAGTGTAGGTGTTTTAATATTTTCTGTGATTTTTGTTTTACTTGAAAATCACATACTGGTACCACATAGCGAAGGTCTTTCAACAGGGCAGTCCACCTATGGTGATACAGCAATGCACATTGGTTTTATCACTTCTATTTTTCAAAGTGGCAAATTTCCTCCGGAGTTCAATCTTCTATCAGGAAATAGGTTGTGTTATCCGTTTTTGGTGGATTCTCTTTCGTCAAGTTTGTGTATATTTGGAACTGATCTAAGGACAAGTGTTCTTGTGCCAAGTGCCGTAATTTCAGCATTGACAATAATGGGGTTTTACTATTTTTCGAAAGAGCTTGTAGGGTATAAGGCAGCGATACTATCTATGATTTTGTTCTTTTTTGGTGGAGGATTTGGCTTTATCTATTTTCTGGATGGTATTGTGGAAAATCCTGAAAATTTTACAAGGATTTTTACCGAGTTTTACAAAACCCCTACTAATCATATTGATGAAAACATTCGTTGGGTTAATCCTATATGCGATATGATTATCCCTCAAAGGACAACAATGGCAGGGTGGTGCGTTTTGCTCTTTTGTCTTAGAATGCTAATTGAAGCAATTAAAACGGAAAAGCGCAAGATTTTTATTGTATTGGGTATTGTTTCGGGATGTATGCCTATGATACACACTCATTCATTTTTAGCCTTGGCGTTTATTTCCGCATTTTGTGTACTCCTGTTTTATTCAGATAGCCAGGGTAAGAAAAATTATATTATAAATTGGAGTATATATGCAGGGCTGGCATTTATCCTATCCATAGGTCAGCTTATATTGTGGACTTTTTCTCATAGTGTTGGGAATGAAAATTTTCTAAGGTTTGGACTTAACTGGGTGAACCATACGGATTCGTATATTTGGTTTTGGGTAAAAAATCTAGGAATAACAGCCTTGTTTGCTATACCTGCATGGTTTAGTCAGAGTAAATTTAATAAAAAATTCTCCTTTGGTTTTTTAGGACTTTTTATACTTTGTGAGTTTGTGATTTTTCAGCCCAATGAGTATGATAATAACAAGCTTTTCTTTGTTGTGTATATGCTGTTTGTGTGCTTTGTTTCCGGCTTTTTGGTCAAAGCGTACGATAAACTAAATGGTGTCCCTGCTAGATGTTTTATTGCTGTTTTATTTGTATTTCTTGGGATTTTTTCGGGAGTTTTGTCATTGTTACGAGAGTTTGTTTCCGGTGGAGAGTATTTGTTTTTTACTCACGAAGATGTGGATGCATCGGAATTTGTAAAGAAAAATACAGAGGTTGATTCTGTGTTTTTAACAGGTAGTGATCATAGAAATCCTGTGGCGGTGCTTTCGGGCAGAACTATATATGCCGGCAGTGAGCTTTATGTATATTATCATGGCTATAAGGATGAAATGTACAAAAGGTATGAGGATATGAGAAGAATATACGAAAGTAGAAATGAATCAGAACTTATGCATAATCTTCATTATGTAGATGATGTGGATTATATTGTTATATCGGATCGTGAAAGGACGGAATATGACATAACTTTGGATGCTTTTGATTCCCTGGAAGCTGTTTACCATAATGGAGGGACGACCATTTATAAAGTGAATGAAATAAATTAGCAATTTTCTCCATAGAAAATAACCAAAAACCATTGCAAGATACAGAAAAAGATGTTATAATATATAAAAATTGCAGGAAGATTATACGGAGGTTAACATGGACTTAAAATACAAAAAGGTTTTATTAAAGGTAAGTGGAGAGGCTTTGGCGGGAGACAAGGGCCACGGACTTGATGTCGCTACCATGCACAACATCTGCGAAAACATCAAAAAAATTGTGGATATGGGTGTTCAGGTATCCATCGTAGTAGGCGGCGGAAATATATGGAGAGGCAGAAGCGGTGGTGGAATGGACCGAACAAGAGCCGACCATATGGGTATGCTGGCTACCTGCATAAATGCCTTGGGGCTTTGCTCTGAGCTGGAAAATTGCGGTGTCCCTACAAGAGTGCAAACAGCCATTGAAATTCGTACTATGGCAGAGCCGTATATAAGACTAAAAGCTATCAGGCACTTAGAAAAGGGCAGAGTAGTTGTTTTTGGCGGAGGAACAGGAAATCCGTTTATGTCCACAGATACAGCGGCTGCACTTCGTGCTATAGAAACTGATGCTGATGTTATTCTTCTTGCAAAAAAAGTGGATGCTGTATACGATAGCGATCCAAATATAAATCCTAATGCGAAAAAGTTTGATGCTCTTTCATTTAATGACATCCTATCAAAGGAACTGGGTGTTATGGATTCAACCGCAGCATCTATGTGCCGAGATAATGATATGCCAATTCTTGTTTTCGGACTTGATCAACCGGAAAACATAGTAAAAGCAGTTATGGGAGAAAAAATAGGCACACTTGTAACAAAAGACGGTGAAAGATAAATTCTAATATAGAAAGGAAAGTGAGATTTATGGGAAAATATCCTGAAATTGAAGAAAGAATGAACAAAAGAGTAGAAGGTTTTCACTCTGAGCTTAAGACAATCAGAGCAGGCAGAGCAAATGCAGCTGTTCTTGACAAAATATCTGTTGAGTATTACGGAACAATGACACCGGTTGCGCAAATCGGTTCAATTTCTACTCCTGAACCAAGAATGCTTGTTATTCAGCCATGGGATGCTTCTATACTTTCAGAAATTGAAAAAGCTATAAATAAGTCAGAAATAGGAATTGCACCTCAAAACGATGGAAAGGTAATTAGACTTAATTTTCCGCCATTAACAGAGGAAAGAAGAAAAGAGCTTGTTAAAACAGTTAAGAAGTATTCTGAAGAAGCCAAAGTGCAGATTCGTAAC
>SVKH01000111.1 GCA_015068545.1 Oscillospiraceae bacterium | reverse complement strand
CGGATTTTTAACCGAAGATGTCTATAAGCTTTTAAAAGACAGCGGATTGGCGGGGATGAAGGTTTTGCAATTTGCTTTTGACCCGTATAATGACAATCCTTATCTGCCGTATAATTATCCGGAAAATTGCGTAGCATACACCGGTACTCACGACAATGATACCTTGGTGGGGTGGTATGAAAATGAGACGAATAAGGAGTTTATCCGCGACTATCTTAATGTTGCCACAGATGAGTATGTTCCTGTTGCTATGGTGAGGACTGTGCTGGCTTCCCGTGCAAAGATTGCCATTATCCCTATTCAGGATTACTTAGGCTACGGAAAAAGAATGAATACTCCTTCCACTGCCAATGAAGAAAACTGGAGCTGGAGGATGAAGGACGGTGCTTTGCACGAGGGTGTGAAGTACCACATAAATCATCTGACAAAGCTGTATAAAAGAGCATAAATATACCCCGTATAGCGCGGCATAGTTCGCAAATATACGGGGATTTTTGTGGGCAAATTACATTACTTTTTTTATTTCCTCTTCAATATTGCGTGCTATTTGCACCAATCTTGGAGAGGACAGCTTTTCTATGTCCCATTCTTCTATTATTTTGTCAAAGGGTGTTCTTATCTCCTTTATTTTGTCATCAGTTGTCATATTTATCTCTCTCCTTTCCTTTTGTGACTTCAATTTATCACACAAAAATTAAGAAGTCAATAGGATTTTACAAAATTTTCCAAGAATCGTTCGACATAAGATGACAGGGTGTTTCCTATTGGGACAAAAAAACAAGGAATGTTTGCTAATTCCTTGTTTTTAAGGTTATTTTTCTGCTTTTTTCGGCAATATAAAAATTCCGCAAATTCCAACAATTATTCCTAAAAATGCAACTATCTGTGAAATTCCGACGACATTTTCCACAGCGTACAAAATGTACTGAGGTTGACGCATACCTTCTAGGAGCAGTCTTCCCAAGCTGTACCAGAAAACGTAGAAGAAGAATACCTGACCGTTTGCTTTTTTCTTGTCGCGGAAAAGTATTATGAGGATAAGCCCCAAAAGATTCCACAGTCCTTCGTACAGGAATAGTGGGTGGACACCTTCAGAACCGTTTATAGTCATACGCAGGAGTGATTCTGTACCCTTGCCGTAGACTTCGGCGTTGAAAAAGTTTCCCCATCTGCCTATAATTTGACCTATCAAAAGTCCCGGTGAACACAGATCAAATACATTCAGTGTATTGAGCTTTTTGATTTTGCAGTAGGTAAAGGCTGTTAGTACAGCGCCTATAAGTGCACCATATATGGCAAGTCCGCCTTCCCATATCTTAAAGATGTTTACGAAGCTCCCGATAGATTCCCAATCGAAAATGCAATAGTAAATTCTGGCGCCTACAAGCCCAAATATCAGGCCCCATATACAAATATCTACAATGTGATCGGGATCCACACCTCTTTTTTTGCAGGTTCTTGTTACAAATAGCATTGCCAGTAGATAGCCTGTTAAAATGCACAGAGCATACCAGTAAACTTCCTTGCCGAAAACTGTGAAGGCAACTCTGTTAATTTCAAATTCCAGACCTAAACCGGGAAAACCAATGGTATTTACCATAATTAGTCAGCCTCCTTCATAGAAAGGGAAATTCTTTTTTTCTTAAGATCAACGTCCAGTATTTTTACTTTTACAATATCTCCTACCGAAAGAACCTCTAGCGGATGCTTGATGTATCGGTCACATATGTGGGAAATATGCACAAGTCCATCCTGATGCACGCCTATGTCTACAAAAGCACCAAAGTCTATTACGTTTCGGACAGTACCCTTCATAGTCATACCCGGTTTCAAATCTTCCATACTCATTACATCAGACATAAGAATTGGTGCAGGAAGCTCATCTCTTGGATCTCTGCCCTTTTTCAGCAGCCCTTCTGCAATGTCTTTTAAAGTAGGTATGCCGATTCCCAGCTCATCTGCATATGAGGAAATATCCTCTTTTAGTTTGCTAAGTTCGCCTTTTTTGACATCTTCTTTGGAATATCCAAGCTTCTTTAAAAGTCCTTCAGCAGCTTTGTAACTTTCGGGATGCACCGATGTGTTATCAAAAACATTATCGCCGTCTGTTATACGTAAAAAGCCTGCGCACTGTTCAAAGGCTTTTTTGCCAAGCTTAGATACCTTTAATAGCTGATTTCTATTAGTAAATTTGCCATTTTCCTCACGGTAGGTTGTAATATTTTTTGCCACTGCTACGTTAATTCCGGCAACATAGGAAAGAAGAGAAGCAGAAGCAGTATTCAAGTCAACACCAACGCTGTTTACGCAGTCTTCCACTACACCGCCTAGTGCTTCGCCCAGCAACTTCTGGTTCATGTCGTGCTGGTATTGTCCTACACCGATAGCCTTAGGATCTATCTTTACCAGTTCCGCAAGAGGATCCTGAAGGCGTCTGGCTATGGATACTGCACTTCTTAAGGATACGTCAAATTCAGGAAATTCCTCTGTGGCAAGCTTGGAGGCAGAATACACCGAGGCCCCTGCTTCACTTACCACCATATAGTAAACTTCCGCATCAATTTCGCGGATAAGCTCGGCAGTCAAAAGCTCTGTCTCCTTAGATGCTGTTCCGTTGCCTATGGAGATAAGATTAACCTTGTGCTTTAAAATAAGATTCTTTAGTATTGCCTTTGCTTTTTCTTTGTCGTGGTTAGGCAGCGTGCAGTAAACGACGGATGTATCCAAAACTTTTCCGGTATCGTCAATTACTGCCACCTTACAGCCTGTGCGGTAACCCGGATCAAGCCCCAGAACCGTTCTTCCTTTAATAGGCGGCTGCAGAAGAAGTCCTTTTAAGTTTTTGGAAAAAACCTTTATTGCAGATTCACCTGCTCTGGTGGTTAACAGGTTTCTGATTTCGGTTTCTATGGACGGAGCTATAAGTCTTTTGTAGCTGTCCTCTATGGCGAGAGCTACCGTGTCGGTGGTAGTTGAACGCTTTTTAGCAAGAATTTGATTTTTTAAATAATCTGTACAGATATTATCCTCAACAGCCAGCTTGACCGATAAAAAACCGTCCTTTTCGCCACGGTTGATGGCAAGAACACGGTGATTGGCAAGCTTGGAGCATGGCTCGGAAAAATCATAATACATACTGTATACGCTGTCTTCTTCGGTGGAGGCTTTTGTGGCTACGGTTCCGTTTGCATAGGAAAGTTGCCTGATTCTTTTTCGGTAGTCAGCGTTATCTGAGACTGTTTCGGCAATTATATCCATAGCGCCAGCTATCGCATCCTCGGCAGTTTCTACGCCTTTTTCCACGTCTATAAAGTCGATTGCCAAAGCATCGACAGATTTTTCGTATTCCTCTTGGGCGAAAATAATATCTGCAAGAGGTTCTAGTCCTTTTTCCTTTGCTATTGTTGCACGGGTGCGTCGTTTTGGTCTATACGGCCTGTATATATCGTCAAGCTCGGTGATAGTCTTGGCGTTTTCTATCTGTTGGCAAAGCTCGGGAGTTAATTTGCCTTGTTCATCAATAAGTCTTGTAACCTCTTCCTTTTTTGCCTCTATGTTTCTTAGGTACTCCAGTCTTACCGATAGATCTCTTAAGATTTCGTCCGAAAGCTCGCCGGTGGCTTCCTTTCGGTATCGGGCAATAAAGGGAATGGTGTTACCTTCGTCAATTAGTTTCAGGGTGTTTATTACCTGAAAGTCCTTTAGCCCAAATTCCGTTATCAGGGCTTGGGTTATTTTGTCCATTAACATTTCCTCCAATTTCCAATTCTGTAATAATTATACCTCTTTTTGAGGATTATTACAAGTAAAAACCTAATAAATTTGGATATTTTGGTTTTTGTTTTTAAGTTGTAATGAAAATTTAAAAAAAATCATATTTTTTTCATAAAAAGTATTGATTATTTCAAATTAGTGATGTATAATGGGAGGGTAATGGAGTAAATGGGAGTATTTGGGTAAAAAATATGCCAAAAATCCCATGGAAAGGAAGGACGGTGTCAGAATGATATTTTTTGTCGGCGAACACCCTCGTCAGCTTGATGAGCGTGGCAGATTTATTTTGCCTGCAAAAATCAGGGAAAACTTATCAGGCACCGTGTTTATTACCCGTTCTCCTGTGGACGAATGCCTTAATCTCTATCCTCAAGAGGAATGGGAGATTATCTCCGCAAAGGTCAGATCACTTCCAACAGTAACCGACCGTAACGCGGCAGAACTTCAAAGAAGGCTTTTTGGTAAGGCTATTTCCTGCGAGATAGATAAGCAGGGAAGAATACCGCTAAGCAGTGAGCTTATCGAATATGCCGGCATGAAGAAGGATATCGTTCTGGTGGGAGTTAACTCCAAGCTGGAAATTTGGGACAGCGAAAAATGGAAGGACGTTGACGAGGCTATTGATACCCAGACGGTTATTGACGGAATTGCTAAGTACGGAATCAATATATGAGGTTCTTATATGGAATTTAAACATTATTCTGTAATGCTCACCGAAACAGTTGACGGTTTATGTGTAAAAGACGGTGGTATTTATGTGGACGGCACCTTAGGAGGTGGCGGACATTCTCACGAAATATTGTCAAGAGGAAATGATGTAAGGCTAATTGGCATAGATCAGGACATAGAGGCGATAACTGCGGCAAAGGAAAGACTTGCCGTATTCGGAGAAAAAGCTACATATATAAAAGATAATTTCCG
>SVKH01000110.1 GCA_015068545.1 Oscillospiraceae bacterium | reverse complement strand
TTTTGGTGGATTGGTTAATAGTTTCTCGTCAACTCTATTTTACCATAAATCATTGAGGAGATGTTTTTATTTTGTAATGAAAAAACACCGCATTTATGCGGGTTTCAGGTGTTTCGCAAACACCTATCTAAGGTAAAACCAAAAGGAGCTGTAACAGGACTACTATATGTGAAATTCAAAACATTATCCTGTATTTCCCAAGTTGCAGGAAAAGTGCCATCGTTATTGGAATAAATAAAAAACTTTCCTGAGCCACCTTTATATATTTCCATTACTTGTTTAACATCTTCACCAGTACTGGTGGTAAAACTACGTTCCCAAGTTCCGATTACACAATCTTTAATATCTTGTTCAGTAGATGTATTGTTAGTATTCTGCTTTTCTTCACTACAACCAACAAGCGACAAGCACATAATTACTGCCAACAGTAGTGCAATTATTTTACGCATTCTTATGTCCTCTCTTTCTATGCATTCTGCAATAAATTATCAACCGCAAGCCGTACATTCTGCGGAACACCTTTCATTTGCACATATTTTGATACCGTGCTTGCGCTGCGTCCCATTTTTCTACCAACAGCAGCATAATTCCCAAGTTGCTTGTATAACTGGTGCATTTGTACGATTTCTTGCGGCGTTACACGTGGCGCACCCATTTTATTCGCCTTTTCTCTTAGGCTTCGGAGCTGTTTTCAAATTGGTGTCAGAATGCTCCATTGCATACTGCCAAATTTCATTGATATAACCACTAAAAGTTTTCTGCGCTTTTGGGTCATCAGTAATTTCGCTAATCATCTGGTTCATTGCTGCTAACTTGTCAGAATAGTTCCAAGGTACTGTGATTGTCTTTTTGTCTGTGTCAAGAATAATTCTCATATTTTTTTCCTCCGTAATGAAATAATTCGATTTCGCATAATTGCGACAATATCTTACATCTAATTATATCAAAAACATGTATTTTGTCAATATTTACCACGAAATCAAAGAGAATGCACAGTATTTCTTTGTAATTCATTTGTATTCGTTGCATTTTGTCTGTATTTCTGTGTATTCCGGTAATATTCATGCATTTTCGTGTGTTTTTCATATAAACAACTCATTTTTATTCATTCCATAACGATAACGGCTGATTTCTTCCGTTTATGGCGGCGGGAAGTGCCACGCCTTTTATTCAAGCCCGATGCCAATTTGATATTTCACGAAAACATACCCCCGTTATATGTTTTGCGCGAGCCGTTGTGTATACTGCCATTATTTTATTTTTCAAAAAAAATTTGTTATAATATATGTGTAAGGTAAAGAAAATACTTACAAAAAAATATTCCAAGAGAAAGGAGAACGTGAGATGTCCAAAATACATAATGATGAATTTTTTAACTATTTTATCAGCGGTATGGAAGAAGGATTGCAAGGTCAATTAAGGTATTTGTATGCACGAAATAGTATTCTTAACGAATACGAACACCGCCAAGAAATGGAGCGAATGAAAAAAGAGATTACCGAAGATGTGCTTTCCCGTATTTCCATTATGTTTGAAACTGGCGAAGCAATCAACCAGATAAGCGCACTTAATGAAGCAATAGAACAATTAGAGAGATAAAGGAGATACTTTTTACATGGCAAGAATTACATACCCAAATCAGCGTGTCGTGAATATACACCGCGAACCGATAAATACTGATTTTTTAGGAATAAAGAATGAAAACTGGCAATACGCGGCGCGTGACTTAAAGCCTTTTGGGTGTATGCTATATTTATATTTAGCGGCGAATAGAGATAACTTTAAGCTTGCACTTTCGCCTGCCGCGGTACGCCAAGCAATCGGAATGGCACAATCTACATACCGTGACCAATTCAGCATACTTTTAGAAAAAGGATATTTAGTGCAAACTGGCGGCAATACTTTTGATTTCTATGAAAAGCCGCGTGCCGCTACCAATGTAAATCAAGATACACGGCACGCAACAACACAAGGAGAAAAAACGGCTGACTTAATGAAAAATCAACCAGCCGCAAATGATATTGACTTAGCGAACATAGAAATAAATAATAGTGATACATTTCTATATGAGGATATAAATAATGAAGAAGATTATATAAACGAAAATGAATTATATGATGAATGGATTGGTGCTAACGAACCATCAAACTTTGAACCTATCAAAGGACAACCAAAACAAGGCGACTTTGTTTTTTAATACGAAAGGCAGGAGAACAAAAACTCCTGCCTTTTTCTATTGTTTGCTTTTGGTTTACGAACGCTTTCACGCGCCCCTTAGATAATCGACGCCCGCTGCCATAAAGACCTTTATACGCCCTTTTTCGCCTGCTGCCGATTGGAAAATAATAAATATCCGTTACAGCCGCCCACGGCTCGTAAATAGCCGTTTGCGCCGTTTTTACTTTGTTGTATTTATAATATTGTCTAATGGATTGAATTTGTCATAATTCCGCTGTAAATCCGTTGCATAAAGGTTTATGTAGTGATTTGTCATAGCAAGTGTAGAATGCCCTAATAGCCGCTGTAAATAGGTACAATCGCCGCCCGCTATGATGTAATTCTTTGCGTATGTATGACGATATAAATGTACAGAAGTTTTTGTAACGCCGCGCTCAATATTATACTGTTTCAATGCACAATACGCGCCCTGCGTTGAAAACTGACCGCCCTCATACTCTGGGAATAGATAATCAACATCTTTGTAATCCCACAAGGAAAGATAGGTCTGCAATACTTTCTTTAATCCGCTTGACATAGGAATATATTGTTGCCTGCGGTTCTTCAATACATTTAGTTTAATAAGACTATTATCAAAATCCAAATCTGATATTTTGACATTAACGGCTGTTGACAAACGATTTCCCGTTGCCACAAAGTAATTTACCATTGCCCAGTTACGCCACTCCGTCCATCTACTGGATTCCGGCTTTTTTAATAACTTTTCTAATTCCTTTTCGGTATACGGCTCTTTGATAACCTCGTCTGCTTTTGGTATAGTAATCTTGAATTTTGGTAAATAGTCACGTTCCATACAAAAGTAGAGGAACGCCCGCAACTGCCGCATTCTTGTACATACATAAACTTGTGATGTGTTCTTATCTTGCAGAAAAATAATGTAATCGTCAATAACATCTGAATTGACTTTACGAATACTTTCCTCTGCTCCATACCAATCAACAAAGTAGTTACACATTTTTTCATAAGTGATGATTGTTTTCGGGGATAGATTTTTTACTCTGCAACTTTTCAAATAAATTGCCAAGCATTCCGAAATAGATTTGTCGATAATTTTGATGATTTGTTTTCCTCTTGTCATAGTAGATTTTTTCTCCTTTTTTTCCAAAAAAATCTAATGTGTGAAAGTAGACCAAATCTCCCTCGTTCTTTTCTTATTGAAATGAAAAATCCCTTGATTTCTCAAGGGATTTTATGCCGGCAGCCGGACTCGAACCGGCACGAGGTCGCCCCCGGTAGATTTTGAGTCTACTGCGTCTGCCATTCCGCCACGCCGGCAAGCTGTTATCGCTAACAACTATTGTATATTATCACAAAAATCACATCATTGCAAGTACTTTTTTAATATTTAGGCAAATATTTTTTCTTAAATTTCTAACAACTCCAAAAAGTCATCTTTACTCATACTACTAAGGGTATTCGCTTCACCGGTAATAATTTCATCTGACAAATGCTTTTTAGTTTTTCTCCCAGTATTGCTAATTTCCTTATTTGCTTCTCTATAAGCTTCTGTCTCGGCATTTTCATAAATAGTAATATAATCTTCTTGAGCACACTCTACATTGGCACATAGTATTTAACACTTCATCGCGGTTAAAACGAATTTGTATAGGGAATGATAATTTCCCGTCATCTCCTGTACCAATCACCTCGCCAATGACATTTTCTTCAAATTCAATATAGCCAACATTTACCTGCTCTAATTTAATTTTTTTATCTCTTATGATTTTTTTTGCTGTCTGAACAATTCTCTGTGGAAAATTCATATCTTTCCATATACGGTCTTTTTGAAAATAAACATAATTTTTCAAATCAACATTATTCCAGTCTACCTTTTCTGTCTTTTCTTCAGACGGTTTTATGGATTCGTATACTGTTTCATATGCTGACTTATATGCCAAATCGTCTGTAGAGATATTAGCAGAGTTGTTTACAGAGTCATATTCTGATTCATATGCTGATTCCTTCTCTGCATGAAGTTCTTTATTTCCATCAATAACTTCAGTTTGTACTTTCTGTGAGCCACTTGCGTCAATTTCGTTTTGTACTTCCTGCGAACTACCTATATACTTTTCACGATGCTCCAATGCATACAATGTTGCTGCCATGTGCTTACACTTCATTCCACCCTTAGCCAACGGACAGTCACATTGCATACCATAAGTAGCTGTAGCTTCTTTTACAAGTCTCTTTACATGATAGGGTTCACGTTCTACTACAGTAGCAGAATAATTTCCATCAACACTCGCTTGTAGACGAACTCTTTTCTTTTCAAAATATTTCTTTCCGTTTTCTAAAGCGGTGGCAGGAAACTCTTTCTTCCACTAGTACATTCATTTACCTCGAATTATAGCCTTGTTAAATATTTTCGATCTGCCAATCTATTGCTTGCAGACCATTCTTCGTCAAAAATTCGTTTGTTTTACTAAAGGGCTTACTGCCAAAGAATCCTCGATAGGAAGAGAGCGGACTTGGATGCGGTGCC
>SVKH01000109.1 GCA_015068545.1 Oscillospiraceae bacterium | reverse complement strand
GATTTGTGTATGAATGTATGCAGGAGAATGATTACACATTAGGAGGAGAGCAATCTGGACATATAATACTGAAAAAATATGCAACGACAGGAGACGGTCTTTTGACTGCAATAATGATTTGTGAGGAAGTGTGTTCTCGTAAGAAAAAGCTTTCTGAACTTAGTGAACCTGTTATGGTTTATCCGCAGTACACAAAAAACATAAAAGTGTCCGATAAAGCGAAAACACTTTCCGATAGCAATGTATTAAAGGCAAAAGAAGATGTAGAAAAGTTGATTGATGGTAAAGGAAGAGTTCTGCTTCGTGAAAGTGGTACAGAGCCTGTGATTAGAATTATGATAGAATGTGAAGAAGGCGATAAATGTCAGGAGTATGCCGAGATTATTGCAGATAAGGTAAAAGAGGGAGGCTATGCTGTATGAAGAAAGCTGTACTGACAAAGGAACTGTTTGACTGTAAGTGTGAATATATCAAGCCACTTTTTGATAGCTGTGAATATCCATGGGAGATGCTGAGTAAAATAAAAGAGCATATAGATAATTTGACATTGGAAGGGATTGAAGGATTTTCCGAATTGAAAAAGGGAGTCTTGGTAGGAGAAGGAGTAGAGATTGCTCAAACTGCTACCATAGAACCTCCGGCGATTTTAGGTAAAGGCACAAAGTTGCGTCCGGGAGCGTATTTAAGGGGAAACGTGATAACCGGCAGTAACTGTGTAATAGGAAATTCTACCGAGATAAAAAACAGTATTTTACTTGACAATGTTCAGGTTCCGCATTATAATTATGTTGGAGATTCTGTTCTTGGAAATTATGCCCATATGGGAGCAGGAGCTATCTGTTCCAATCTTAAAGCAGATAAAAAGGAAGTAGTTATCAGAGGAGAAAGCTTGCACAAAACCGGCATAAAAAAGGTCGGAGGTATTTTGGCTGACGGTGCCGATGTAGGATGTGGCTGTGTGCTAAATCCCGGTACTGTTATAGGGAAAAATACCAGTGTTTATCCTTTGGTAAGGCTCAGAGGAGTGTATCCCGAAGGTGCCATAGTTAAGGACAGCAATAACGTAGTAGAAAGGATATGAAAACATGAAGTTCATCGAAGTAGAAAATTACGAAAAATTAAGCAGAATTGCATCTGGCATTATTTGTGCTCAGGTTATAGTAAAGCCTTGTAGTGTGCTTGGTCTTGCTACAGGTTCTAGTCCGCTTGGCACTTATAAGAATATGATAGAAGCTTATGAAAACGGTGATGTAGATTTTTCTAAGGTAAAATCAGTTAACCTTGACGAGTATGTAGGTCTTACTGGCGATCATGAGCAAAGCTACAGAAGATTTATGAACGATAATCTGTTCTCTAAAATAAATATTCCTATGGAAGAGACTCACGTTCCTAACGGTTGTGCAACCGATATAGAGAAGGAAGGCAAGGACTATGATGCACTTATCAAGTCACTTGGCGGAATAGACCTACAATTATTAGGTATCGGTCTTGACGGTCACATCGGTTTTAACGAGCCGGACAGTTTCTTCACAGCAGGCACACACAAGGTAGAGCTTGACGAATCCACTATCGAAGCAAATGCAAGATTCTTCCAGTCAAAGGATGAGGTTCCGAGATTTGCTATTACTATGGGTATGGAAGGCATTATGCAGGCTAAAAAGGTACTTTTGATAGCTAACGGTGCTGCTAAAAAGGAAATTGTAGAAAAAGCCTTCTACGGTCCTATCACTCCGGAAGTTCCTGCATCAATCCTGCAACTTCATCCGGATCTGACTGTAATTTACAGCAAAAACTAATTAAGAAAATTGCTTCGCTGCACCGCCTACGGCGGAAGGTCGAAGCAATTTTGCTTTTCTTATGCTATGTGCACTTTTGAAAAAGCTATACCTTTTCAAAAAATTGCACGGCAGTATAATTATATTTTGATTTATAGAAGCTTAGTTTCCTATAAAGTAAAAAAGCCCATTATTCTGAAATGTCGGAATAATGGGTTTTAAAATTTCATATTATTCAATGTACTTTTTAACAGCATTAAATGTTGTATCGCTTATGACGTGTTCTATTCGGCAAGCATCTTCAGAAGCGGTTTCCTTATCTACACCAAGCTTTATCAAAAGATTGGTAAGAACTGTGTGGCGTTCAAATATCTTGTTTGCTGTGGTTATACCAAGATCGGTTAATGTGATATATCCGTCTTTGTCCACCGAAATATATCCGTCTTTTTTCAGGATACCTACGGCGCGACAAACACTTGGTTTGGAGTAGTTCATATGCTCAGCAACGTCCACCGAACGGACATTTGTCTTAGAACTGCATAGAATGTATATAGATTCCAGGTACATCTCTCCTGATTCTTTCATGCAGACTCAACTCCTTTGTGTAAAATTACTCTATTTAGTATATCATATCCCCGAAAAAAAATCAAGTATGCACAAAATTTAAAAAAGTTATTGACAAATTTTGCAAGTAGTGTTATAATTCTTTACAGTTAGCTGATGCTAACTGATATTTTTGGTGATTGGTTAGCTTAGGCTAATTGCAGTATCTTTGGAAAGGAAAATGGGTGATAGTAATGACATTGTTGGACGCAGTAGAGGGTAAAGAATACATTATTTCATCTATTGATACTGATGACGAAGAGCTGGATGCGTTTTTATTTTCACTTGGATGTTACAGTGGCGAGGTAATCACCGTAGTATCCCATCTAAAGGGTGGATGTGTTGTTTCCATCAAGGATGCAAGATACAATATAGATAAGCAGCTTGCACAGGCAATAAGAATTTAGTCTGCAAGCATCCCGACAGTTTAACGTATCGTATGTCGGGTTTTAATTTTGACTATCGGTTAGCGATGGCTAACTCAAAATAAATTTAGGAGGAAAAATAATGAGAATAGCTTTGGCAGGTAACCCTAATTCCGGTAAAACCACAATGTACAATGCCCTGACAGGCAGAAACGAAAAGGTAGGAAACTGGGCAGGTGTTACAGTAGAAAAAAAGGAGCATACCTTAAAAAAAGAATATGCAAAAACTAAGGATATCACGATAGTGGATTTGCCGGGTGCATATTCTATGTCACCATTTACATCGGAGGAGAGCATAACCAGTACATATGTAAAGAATGAAAATCCCGATGCTATTATCAACATAGTTGATGCCACAAATCTTAGCCGAAGCTTGTTTTTTACCACCCAGCTATTAGAACTTGGGATTCCTGTTGTAGTCGCTCTTAATAAAAGCGATATAAACGAGAAAAAGGAAACAATAATAGACGCAGCAGAGCTTTCTAAAAAGCTGGGCTGCCCTGTTATAGAAACAATTTCCACCTCCGGCGGAGGACTTTCCGCTATTATTGATGCAGTAACCGGATTGATAGGAAAGACACAGACTGCACCGTACAGCGAAGGAGATATTGACATCACCAGCAAGGAGGCTGTAAATAAGGCAGACCGTGAAAGATTTAAATTTGTTAACCGTGTAGTTAATTCAGTAGAATCCAGAAAAATCCTTACAAAGGACAAAGGAATTGGCGATAAAATTGACGCTGTTTTAACCAACAGATGGCTGGGAATACCTATCTTTGCTGTTGTAATGTTCATTGTTTTTGATGTTTCTCAATCCTCTTTTGGGCCGTGGCTTGCAGATACTTTAGTAGCATGGATAGAGCTGTTTATGGAATGGGTGGCAGGTCTTACCCAGAATGCACATCCGCTGCTTAGTTCCATATTGGTTGACGGTATCATAGGCGGTGTAGGAGCTGTTGTAGGATTTTTGCCGCTTGTTATGGTAATGTACTTCCTGATAGCCCTTTTGGAAGATTGCGGATATATGGCGAGAGTTTCGGTTGTTCTTGATCCTATATTTAAAAAGGTTGGTTTGTCAGGTAAATCGGTAATTCCTTTTGTAATTGGTACAGGTTGTGCTATTCCTGGTGTTATGGCTTGCCGTACTATTCGTAATGAGCGTGAAAGAAGGGCGGCTGCTATGCTGACACCGTTTATGCCATGTGGAGCAAAACTTCCTGTTATTGCGCTTTTTGCAGGTGTTTTCTTTGCAGATGCGTCATGGGTAGGCACACTTATGTACTTTGTGGGTATATCGCTTATCTTCTTTGGAGCTTTGATTGTAAATAAAATTGCAGGACATAAAAATCGTAAGTCATTCTTTATTATTGAGCTTCCTGAATATAAATTGCCATCGTTAAAGAGAGCGTTTCTATCAATGTGTTCTCGTGGTTGGGCATACATAGTAAAAGCAGGTACAATTATTCTTATATGCAATACATTGGTGCAGATTATGCAGACCTTTAACTGGAGCTTCCAGATTGTAGAAGAGGGAATGGAAAGTACATCCATTCTTGCATCTATAGCTACTCCATTTGCATTTTTGCTGATTCCTTTGGGTTTTGGAGTATGGCAAATGGCAGCGGCGGCTGTTTCCGGCTTTATAGCAAAGGAAAACGTTGTTGGTACTTTGGCTGTTTGCTACGGAATTACAAACTTTATTGATACCGAGGAGCTTGCACTGGTTGGTGGAGCAAATGAGGTTGCTCTTGCTTTCGGTATCACAAAGGCTGCGGCGCTTGCTTGCCTTATGTTTAATCTGTTTACACCGCCATGTTTTGCAGCAATAGGCGCTATGAACTCGGAAATTAAGGATAAAAAATGGATGCTGGGAGGAGTAGGACTTCAGCTTGCTACCGGATATACTGTTGCATTCTTGGTTTATCAGGTTGGAACTTTAATTACAGAGGGAACGGTAGGTAGCGGATTTGTACCGGGACTTATAGCTGTACTTGCAATGGTGGGATATATTGCGTATCTGATGGCAAATTCT
>SVKH01000108.1 GCA_015068545.1 Oscillospiraceae bacterium | reverse complement strand
GCAGACCTTATCATGGCAGTAAGCTCAATTATCCATTCAAAAACATTCGACAATGGTATGATTTGTGCGTCAGAGCAGTCTGTAATCATTCATAAAAACGTGTACAATGCAGTAAAGAATGAGTTTGTGGCAAGAGGCTGCTATGTATTAAGTGAAGCTGAAGCAGAAAAGGTTAGAAAAACAATAATCATAAACGGTGCATTGAATGCCAAAATAGTTGGTCAGAGCGCCTATCATATAGCAGAGCTTTCAGGTGTAAAAGTACCTGAAGGAACAAAAATCCTTATAGGAGAAGTGGAATCTGTGGAGCTTTCTGAGGAATTTGCACACGAAAAGCTTTCTCCGGTACTTGCTATGTACAAGGCAAAGGACTTTAATGATGCCCTTGACAAGGCGGAAAGACTGGTTGAGGACGGTGGTTACGGTCACACCTCATCTGTATATTTAAACGCAATAACCGAGCAGGAAAAGCTAAATCAGTTTGCTGCAAGGATGAAGACCTGCCGAATTTTGGTAAATACTCCGTCATCTCACGGTGGAATAGGCGATTTGTATAACTTCAAGCTAGCGCCTAGCTTAACCCTTGGCTGTGGCTCATGGGGCGGAAATTCGGTAAGTGATAACGTAGGTGTTAAGCACCTTGTAAATGTAAAGACAGTTGCCGAAAGGAGAGAGAATATGCTTTGGTTCAGAGCACCGGAAAAGGTTTATATGAAAAAGGGCTGTTTGCCGGTTGCCCTTGAGGAACTTAAGAATGTTATGGGCAAAAAGCGTGTGTTTATCGTAACAGACAGCTTCCTATACAACAACGGACACACAAAGCCAATTACAGATAAGCTGGACGAAATGGGTATTCAGCACGCTACTTTCTTTGACGTACAGCCAGACCCAACTTTGCTGAATGCAAAGAACGGAGCAGCCCAGATGCAGGCTTTCAATCCGGATGCTATTATCGCATTTGGTGGTGGCTCTGCTATGGACGCAGCAAAAATTATGTGGGTTCTATACGAGCATCCTGAGGCAGACTTTATGGATATGGCTATGCGCTTTATTGACATTAGAAAGCGTATCTATACTTTCCCGAAAATGGGCGAAAAGGCATACTTTATAGCTATCCCAACATCAGCAGGAACAGGATCGGAAGTTACACCGTTTGCTGTTATAACAGACGAAAAAACCGGAGTTAAGTATCCGCTTGCAGATTATGAACTAATGCCGGATATGGCGATAATTGACGCAGACTTCCACATGAGTGCTCCTAAGGGACTAACAGCAGCATCCGGTATAGACGCAGTGACTCACGCAGTAGAGGCATATGCAGCGATGCTTGCCACAGACTATACCGACGGTCTTGCCCTAAAGGCTTTGAAAATAATATTTGAATATCTGCCAAAGGCATACGAAAACGGCGAAAAGGACCCTGTTGCCCGCGAAAAGATGGCAAATGCTGCAACTATGGCAGGTATGGCATTTGCAAACGCATTCCTAGGAGTATGTCACTCTATGGCGCATAAGCTTGGTGCATTTTATCATCTGCCGCATGGTGTGGCAAATGCGCTGATGATTGAGGAAGTTATTCGTTTCAATTCATCAGAAGCACCGGCAAAAATGGGAACATTCTCACAGTACGATCACCCTCATACTCTTTCCCGTTATGCAGAAATTGCCGATTATTTAGGCTTGGGCGGTAAAAATGACGCAGAAAAAACAGAAAACCTAATAAAAGCTATAAATGAGCTGAAAGAAACCGTTGGAATAAAGGCGACAATCAAGGATTACGGCGTAGACGAAAAGGAATTTTTGGCCAATCTGGACGAAATGGTGGAGCAAGCCTTTGACGACCAATGCACAGGTGCAAACCCAAGATATCCGCTAATGAGCGAGATAAAGGATATGTATCTGAATGCGTACTATGGTAAGCACTTTGAAGAAAAGACAATGCCAAAAAAAGCAAAGAAAGCGTAAGGAGGTAGCCCAGTATGAAATTCGATAATGTTATTGCAGTAAGAAAGAATAAGAAGATATACCGTGACGGCGATTTGTGTATTAAGGTGTTTGATGAGGACTACTCCAAGGCAGATGTTCTTAACGAAGCGCTGAATCAGGCAAGAATAGAAGAAACCGGACTCAATATACCAAAAATCAGGGAAGTAATGATGATTGATGGTAAGTGGGCAATTGTCCTTGATTATATCGAGGGAAAAACTCTTGCTCAGCTTATGGAGGAAAATCCGGATAAAAAGATGGAATATCTTGAGCTACTGGTGGACTTACAACTTGAAATGCATCAAAAGGTATGCCCTATGCTAAATAAGTTAAAGGACAAAATGTCAAGAAAAATTGACCAAACTACCCTTGATGCAACCACTCGTTATGAACTTCACACACGTCTTAACGGAATGCCGAAGCATACAAAAGTTTGCCACGGCGACTTTAATCCAAGTAACGTGATTATCACAGAAGAAGGAAAGGCGTATATCATAGACTGGGCACACGCAACACAGGGAAATGCCTCTGCGGATGCCGCAAGAACCTATCTGCTTTTCAGCCTTTCAGGGGACACAGATGCCGCAAAGAAGTATCTGGAATTGTTCTGCAAAAAGAGCGATACAGCAGCTCAGTATGTGCAGAAGTGGATGCCGATTGTTGCCGCATCTCAGTCTGTTAAAGGAAATAAGGAAGAAAGAGACTTCCTGCTTTCCTGGGTAGATGTTGTTGATTACGAATAAGATAAAGTAGTAAAAGGGTGCAGAGTTTTTTGCACCCTGATGCTGTTTATATGGGAAAGGAATGAGTGTTATGAAGTTTCTTATCGCGTCTGACATTCACGGCTCGGAATACTATTGCCGAAAGCTTGTGGATAGAATCGAAGAGGAAAAGTGTGAATGTATTTTGCTTCTGGGTGACATTTTGTACCATGGTCCAAGAAATGACCTGCCAAAGGAATATAATCCCAAGGGTGTTATTTCTTTATTAGATGGTTTGTCCCATAAAATTCTTGCAGTTCGCGGAAACTGCGATACCGAAGTGGATCAGATGGTGCTTTCTTTTCCGATTTTGGCGGAATATTCTGTGGTTTGCGATGAAAATAGACTTATGTTTCTTACCCATGGACATAATATTCCGGAAAGCATAAAGGCCGGAGGCAATATTATCCTGAGCGGACACACTCATGTGCCGGTGTGCATAGAGGAGGATGGCTATACCCAGATTAACCCGGGTTCTGTGTCAATTCCAAAGGAAAACTCGCCCCATAGCTATATGACCTACGAAAACGGGACTTTCCTCTGGAAAGATGTAGAAACAGGTGAGGTATATAAGGAATATAAAATATAAATACAGAAGAATTTATTTAAAAGACGTGTAGCTGTCTTTTATAACAAAAATAACGGCAATAAAGCATATGCTTATATTGTCGTTATTTTTTCGTTCAACGTACATAATAGCACAGTGATGAGCGCCTGTCATAGTACACTAGTCCTTGCTGACGGCGACTTCATTTATTGCCTTTGCGTACTCAATCAGGTGTTTTCGTGATGAAACCCCCAGTTTACTATAAAGGTTTTTGTTATGGAACTTCAGTGTGTTTTCTACTATGTTCATTTCTTTTAAAACTTCCTTTGTGGATTTCCCTGCGAGGTATAACTCGTAAATTGCTCGCTCGGAGGGAGTAAGCCGTGGAAGTTGTTCTGCCATATATCTACAATGCTCTATAAATTCCGGAGTATCTTTTTTTAATTCATTTTTTGCAGACGCCGGAGAAGAGGCTATTTTTGCCTGAAGAGAAGCCACTAAGATTTCCTGATGCTGAAGCATCAGATATGCACTAAGTAAGAATAATTCGGTTATTATGTATGAGACCGACAAAAATTCAAAGTCTATGCGAACAAGCTGTTCCAAAAGCCATACGCAGATATTTACAAATACTGCAACAATCAGGACAACGGCGTGGGCAACAGATTCCAGTTTCTTTTTAAAAATTGCATGAGCTATTGCGAAAATCATAATAATAAAATACCCCATCAAATAGAAAAGGTAGACGCAGTGTAGCGGACCGTATTCCTTATTTAAGACAGACACACCGTTTATATTTTCCAGAGTGACTGATTTGTAGTAAATATCAAGGTATCCCGGACTGGCGGCGACAAAAAATACTATAATTGATACTGCGGCAAGTACGTAGGCCAGCCATTTTGGGTAGCTCAGTCTGGAAACCTTTATGATAATCATAATCATGGACAAAGGAAGGAAAACAGAACCAAGATAGGCTGTTCTGTTTGCCCATAGAGCTGCCTCCAGTGTTTTAGAAATGGATAGCATAAAATACCCTATATTTACCACAAAGACGGAGGTAAACAGTATAAAAAACCATACCTCTTTCTTTTTAATTAAGGAAATATATCCTGCCAACATAGTTAATGACAAAAAGCTTATTACTCCGTAAATGATTGACATACTTGTAGCTTTGTCTCCAATGGAATTGCAGCCTGATAGTGTAAATATCATAAGCAAAGCACTAAAAACGCCCAAACAAATTTTTTTCATGATAACCTCTCCCCAAATTGCTTTTTGATAAGCCAAAAGCGGCATTCCCCTTTAAATACCACACTTTTTCCCACACTTTTTTATAAAAAAACGGGATTCCCACACCAAAACTTTATAAAAGTGTGGGGACTTTTTGTAAAAATACTGATATAATTTGATTATAAGATTAGCAAGGAGTGTATATGTAACTTGTGGATGTGTTTAAGAATAATTGCAGGGTACCCCTTATATGCTAAGATCAAATCTGATGCGTATAACAGTCTGTTGACGAGCCAACGAAAACAGCTGTCGCCTGTTAAATCTCCTTTTATCATATCACAAAAAGTTGAGTCAGTCAATCCATGGTGAAAGTGTTTACAAAAATTGTTAGTGTAATTTTTGAAGGAG